>JAPLNB010000170.1 GCA_026693085.1 Planctomycetota bacterium
GCCAAAAGCCATTCTACACCTCCTCTTACGCCTTCTCCCGAAAAAATGGGCACACCCGAAAGTGGGGATAGGCTGATCCCCCTTGACAACAGGCAGACGAGCCCATTCAATAGTTAATTCTATGCCATCCGATTTGTCAGCAGGAATTACGCTGGTGCTGGTCGTGCGAAACGAGGAGGCAGGAATCCGCGCATCGCTGCCGCGGCTGCCCCTGGACCGCTTCGAAGCCTGTTTCGCGATCGACGGCAACTCCTCGGACGCTACGCCGCAGCTCCTGCGTGATGCCGGCATCCCCGTCCATGCCCAGAGTCAGCGTGGGCTCGGCGCGGCGATGCTGGAGGCACGGGAGTTGGTGAAGACCCATGCGTTCATCTTCTTCCACCCCGATGGCAACGAGGACGCCGGCGACCTGCCTCGCATGGTCGATCTGCTGGGAAACGGGTCGCAGTTCGTGGTGGCCTCGCGGATGATCCCCGGAGCGTGGAACGAAGAGGATCACCAGCGATTCCGCCCACGCAAGTGGGCCAATTGCGGGCTGGCGCTTCTGGCCAACCTGCTCTTCGCGCGGAATGGCAATCGCACAACTGACGTGAGCAACGGCTTCCGCGGGATCACGTGCGCCGCCTGGGACCGCATGCAACTGACGTCGCAGGACCTGACCATGGACTACCAGATGGTGATCCGCGCCCTGAAGTGCGGAATCCGCATCAGCGAGTTCCCAACGCATGAGAGCCAGCGAATCGGCGGCCAAACCACTTTTGCCAGCCTGCCGACGGGGATCGCCGAATTGAAACTGCTCTGGCGGGAGATCTGCGCGGGCCGGCGCATCCCCGAGCCCGTGGCCAAAGAACAGGTCCAACTGCGGGGTAGCTGAAGATGGCGAACCGGTGGTTTGTGATCACCACGATCAACTCGCCCACAGCCGCGGTACAGGCCATCTCCGATCGTTGCCGCGACGGCTGGTCTGCGGTGGCGGTCGGCGACACGAAAACGCCTCCGGACTGGCACTGCAAGGGCATCGTCTACCTGAGCGTAGATCGGCAGAAGGAACTTTTTCCGCAGTTCGCCGACCTGGTGCCGTATCGCCATTACTGCCGCAAGAATCTGGGATACCTGTACGCGATCCAGCAAGGGGCCGAGGTCATATTCGACACGGATGATGACAACATCCCGTATGAAGGATTGCCCCTGGCAGTGGCAAAGGAGGTGTCTGGCCGGCTGCTTTCAGGGCCTGGTTGGGTTAATGTGTACAAGCACTTCACCGACAATGGTCTGGTGTGGCCGCGCGGGTTGCCACTGGACAAGATCCATTGCCCTGGCATCATTGGGCCGCTGCAACAGGCGGTAAATTGCCCTGTGCAGCAGTACCTGGCCGATCGCGACCCGGACGTTGATGCGATTTTCCGGCTGCTCGAAAAGAAGGAGGTTTTTTTTGACCGCGCAGCGCTGCCGGTCGTGCTGAATTCAGACGCCTGGGTACCGTTCAATTCACAGGCGACGCTCTTCTTCAAAGAGGCATTCCCGCTGCTGTACCTGCCTTGCCACGTCAGCTTCCGGATGACCGACATCTGGCGATCCTATGTTGCACAGACTGCACTAAGCTGCCAGGGGCTGTCGGTTGCGTTCCGTCCCCCGGCCGTCGAGCAGTTGCGCAACAGCCATAATCTTATGCGAGACTTCGAGGATGAAGTCGTTGGCTACCTGCACAACGATGCCATCATGCAGGTGCTGAAGCGGACGGCGATCGGGATCGCGGGGAGCAACCCGCTGCCCGATGTCGCTCGCACGTTGTGGGGTGCGTTGTTAGAAGCAGGCATTCTGGAGTCCAGGGAATGGCCGATCATGGAACAGTGGTTTCGGGAATTGAACCGCAGCAAGGAGTAGAGGGCGAACCGGGTGCGACCGGGATGCCCGGGGTGGTCTCGGTCCTGGCTGCCGCCACGTTGGCCTTTGTGGCCACGGGTCTGCTGTGGGATTGGCTCTCCTGGGGACAGACATACACGGATATTGTGACGGGGGCAATAAGCTGGCAGGACTTCGACAAGGATCGGGATTTCCGGGCCCTCTACCTGCTGCTGGGGCTGATGGGGATTGGTTCGCTGCTGGTTTTCGGACTGCTCCGGCTGGTGGCGGGGCGGTGTGCCGACCGCCAGGTCGATGGCGCGCTGAGCGGGGTGCTGGGTTTCGCGCTCACGCCTGGGGCGCTTTGGCTGGGCAATCGGCTGGCGCACTCCGATCGTTACGTGCTGCCGGTGTTGCCAGCGTTGGCGGTGCTGGGTGCTCTGGGGTTGATCGCAACCATGTTGAAGTTCCGTCGGGAGCTGACTGCAACGGGGGTGTACATGATGGGAGGGGGCGGACTTTTCGTCATCCTCTTTGGCTTCATGGGCGGCATGGGCGTGGCCACGGCAATCTGCCGCGTTCCGGGAGCCGGTCCTTCGGTTCGGGGTGTGGCGGAGTGGGTGCCTTGGATCAGCGCCTCCGTGGGGGCGGCGGTGGCGGTGGCAGTTGGGCTGGGATCGCGAAACGTGCTGATCGCATGCCGGCGAAGCCGGGTGCTGCTTTTGGCGATGCAGTTGCCGCTTCCCCTGCTCTACTTGGTGCTCGTGCCCCCGCCGTTGATTGAGAATGGTCGGGTGGTGGATGCGGGTTTTCAGCGACGGCTGCTACTGGTTCTGGGCATCCTGGTGGTCGGTGCTGTGTGGCGACTGGGGGTGCGCTATCGGCGTGAACGGATGACCGATCCTGGTAAAGGGGGATCGGTCGAACGGGCGTTGTGCCCGCTATGCGTGGCGGCGATTGCGGCCTTCGTGGTCGTTGGGCCGTTCTCCGTGCCGTCGCTCAACCCCGACTATTTTCATACGGGTGAGCAGATGCTCCCCTGGCAGCAGATTGTGGACCACGGGCGGATGCCCTATTCGGAATTCGTGCCCATCCACGGGCTGGCGCCCATCCTGCGTGGAGGGTTCAACGCACTGCTGTTCCGCGGAACCGCAGCCACGTTTCCCCTGGCCGACGGCTTGGTTTTGGCGTTGTCCGGCATAGGCCTGTTCCTGACGGCGCGAATGATGGTCGGGTCAGGCGCGGCTCTGCTGATCGTCGTGGGCAGCTCGTTCGCCTCCGACCGCTTCTTCATGCTGCCGATCGTCATATTCGTGTTGGCCTCACGGCAGCTCGTCTCGCGGCCGGCCGGGTGGCTGATCGCATGGGGGTTGCTCAGCGTGATTGGCGTCAGCTACAACGCTGCTGTGGGTTGCGCCACGGTTCTGGGCACATTGCCCCTGGCCATCTGGTTCGCAGTCCGACTGGGGAGGGGAAATACATCGCTGCTGCTGAAGCTCATGGGACTTGGTGCGGCGGCAGGCGTGGCGATCCTGTTGTCGCCGGCAGGGCAGGTAGTCTTTGGGCTGTTGACCTATCTGCGTGACAACCAGGCGACCAACGTGACGGCGCATGGCATTGCGCTGGAACAGTACCTGAACAAACGGCCGTCCGATATGATCTTCGGGGCGAATCCGTTCGTTTGGGAACTGACCCGCAGCTCGTGGATCTTGGTGTCACTGGCCGGGCTGGCGCTCATCGGGCGCGAGTGGTCTCGGCTAGGGGGGCAGCGCAACCGGCCCCTGCTCGTGCTCTGCGTGGCATCGCTGGGGACTTTCGTTCTGGTCCAGCCATGGGCGTTCGGGCGAATTGACCCTGCGTCACTGAGCCGGCACGGGCACCTGAGTCAGGTGGCCATGGGAACGATCCTGCCGGTGATGCTGATCCTCGGCCGGTCGCCCGCGCACTTGGGTGTCCGGCTCCTGCTGGTGGCTTTCCTGGGCGGGGCGTTCAACTTCAGTTGCATCCTGGGTCAGTCGCCGAGCGTATTGCCTGCCCGCGCCACGGCCATCCGCGTGGTGCCCGCTGGCACCCAACTGGTCCGAGGGGCTGATATCGGCCTGCCCCGGCTGGGCAAACTGGTGGCTGATCGGGCTGTACTCGATGAAGTCCTACAGATCAAGTACATCCTGGGGGGACTGCTGAAGCCCGGTGAGACCTATCTGGACCTCACCAACCGTTCGGCGCTGCACTACCACCTGGACTACCCGGTCCCGGTGCTCTACTCGGCCAGCCTGGTTGCGGCCAATGAGCAGACGCAGTTGCGTGAGCTGAGACAATTGGCCCGGCAGCGGCCGCCGGTCGCTTTGATCGCCCCCGGGACGACGGAGGGCAGTGAACCTCTTCGGTGCTACCGGATTTACCGCGACTTCGTCCTCCGCTACGTGCCGATCAAACACAAGAAGCTGGTGTTCCTCGTGGATCCGGCCCGCATCCCTGATGCTGTGGCTTGGGGCAGCGAGACGCATCTGGCAATGCTCGATGAGGTCTTCTTATTTCATGATCTACAGATGCTGCCATCGGCGTGGGGGCGGTCGTGGGGCACGTTGGCGGGCAAGTTCGATCGGACGCCGGGCATGGCATTGGATAGTCGAGGGAAGCTCCAGGGGGCAAAGGAGATTGGCAAGGGGCGGTTGGCAGCCGTGGAGTTCACGCCTACGATGAGCTACGACCTGAGCGGGCTGAATATCCGCGGGAGCGAATGGGACTTTCTGAAATGCGAGTTCATGCATCAGCGGACTGGGGCCAACTACGTTACGGTGCTGGAAATCAGCTTCTCAACAATTGGGCATCCAGGGCAGTTCAGCCCACCGGTTCGAGTGTGGTGCGGCGGGCCCAGGCTGCTGATCCCGCTGGGCGCCCAGCCGCGATGGCTGCTGGCAAGCGGTGTTCACACATTGCGACTACGATTATCGAACCCTGGCGCCTGCGAGTGGTTTACGTTTGGGAAGGCGGAGCTGTTGCAGCTCAACCGCGACGCAACGGTTGAGCTTACCATTTCCCCGCACCAACCACAGGCAAAGTGACCTCCGCGGCGGCGGGGGCGGAAGAGCGTGTGTGGGCACGGGTGGGGGCGCGGTGCTGGGGCGGCGTTTGTTATGTGCGTGTGGGGCGGCGGTCGATGGCCTGTCGGAGGACGAGTGCGAGGTTGCGGCAGTGTTGGGCGATGCTGTAGTACTGCTGGATGTAGGGGTGGGTATCGGGACGAGTTGGGTCGGCGAGAAGCTCGCGGATTTTTTGGGCGAGTGAGGAGGGGTCTTGCTGGGTGAAGGTGATGATAGGTGGGGCGAAGGCGCGTCGGGTTGCGAGGCGGTTGAATTCGATCATGCCGGGGAGGTCGGAAGCGATGACGGGGATGTTCATGGCGAGGGCTTCGAGGACGGCGATGGGGAGGCCTTCGATGCGGGAGGGCACGACGAAGCAGCGGAACTCGGGGAGGACTTTCCAGGGCTCGGGGGTGGGAGGGCGGAATTCGGCGTGTAGTCCGAGCTTGCGGGAGAGCTTTTCGAGGTCGTCTTGGGCGTCGCCTTGGCCGTAGAAGCGAGGGCGGATGTCGGGGAATTGTTTACCGAGGTCGCTGCAAGCATGGAGGAAGATGTCGAGGCCTTTGGTCTGATAATAACTGGTGAGTCCTCCGATGCAGGGGCCAAGGTGTGGGGGTGGGACGAAGCGGTCGGTGTCGATGGGGTGTTCGACGATGGAGCATCGGCGGCCGAAGGTGCGGAAGATGAACTCGGCGAGGAAGGAAGAGTGGGCGACCAGTTCGGTGGGGACGGATTTGTCGTTGTCGGCGGTGTCGGTGCGATGTACGAATTCAACGCTGGGGACGGCGGAGTCGGAGACGGCCTGGACGGCGAAGGGGGGAAGCCAGTGGTAGAGGACGACGTCGAAATCGGCGAGTTGTTTGCGTAGTTCTTCGTAGGTATCGGCGCGGGTGTAGGGGAAGGGGCAGGTATTGGGGTAATCGAGGCCGCCGGCGACGATGACGGGGGCGTTGAGCTGTCGGCATTGGGCGGCGATGATGGTTTCGACGCCGCCGTGGATGGCATTGCGTGTGACGATGGCTACGCGTTTGCCTTTGAGGGGGTCGGTGGGGGTGGTGATTTCGATGTGGGATGGGGAAGTGGCGGCGGTGTTGGTGGTCGGGAGGAGGTTCAGTTCGCGGAGTTTTTTTTCTTCGGTCCAATCCTGTTCAAGGAGGATCTGAGCCCATTGTGCTCGCCAGTGCTTGAGTTCGAAGGGTTCGATGCTCGTGGGGCCGACTTGCTGGAGGCGTCGGCGTTCTTCGGGGTCTTCGATGAGGCGGTTGATGGCGTTGGCGATGGCGGCGGGGTTGGGGTCGACGAGGAGGCCGTTGAGGCCGGTGTGGATGATGTCGCTGAGGCCGCCGACGTGTGTGGAGACGGTGGCGCAGCCGGAGGCGAGGGCTTCGATGCAGGAATAGCTTGTACCTTCGCAGGCGATGGTGGGGATGACGGCGATGTCGGCGTGTTGATACCAGGCGGGCATCTCATTGAAGGTAGCGACGTGGAAGGTGAGGCGGGGGTCGCGTTTGGCGACCTCGAGGATGATGTTGGTGTCCTGGGCATCGCCTTCGCCGACCCAGCAGAAGCGGACGTCGTGGGGGATGCGTTTGAGGATATCGGCGAGGATTCGGCTGCCGCGGTTGATCTGGGAACGTCTGGGGAAGAGGACGGTGAGGCGGTTGGGATCGCGGGTGGATTCGTTGGGGAAGAATTGGCGGGCGTTGTAGGTATTGGGGATGAATCGCATTCTGTCGGCAAGCTCGGGCCACATGGATCGGACGTAGTTGATGGAGTTGGTATCGACGCTGACGACGCGGCAGGGGTTTCGGAAGGTTCGTTCGAGGTGGCGATACCAGATGGGGGTTCGGAAGGCGGCGGTGGGGTAGTTGTTGTGGTCGAACCAGATGCCATGGCAGACGAGGATGGCATCTTCGCGGACAACGCCGGAGGTGTACTCGGGCATGTTGTGGAGGATGTGGTCGAAATCTTTGGCGAGTTCGGTGAAGCGGGAGCAGTTTCCGTGGCAGAATTCGCTAAAGAAGTCTCCGGTCTGGACGAAGGTTGTAACTGGGAAGCCGTGGTATTCGCCTTCGAAGGGTTCGTTGGCAGGCTGGAAGAAGTGGACGTCGAGGGCGAGGTCGCGGAGGAGGGAGGCGATGGTGATGGCGTAGCGTTCTCCGCCGCCGAAGCGTGGGCGGCGATCGACCCAATCGAGGAGCTGGTTGGTGAGGATGGCGACACGGCGGCGGCCATGGGGGGGTCGAATGCCGAAATAGGGGACGTTGCTTGAGCGGGCTGGTTCGGCGAAGGTTGGTGTGGGGAGGCCGGTGGGGGTTCCTGGTGAGTTGTGTGCGGCGGTGGCGGTGGCGGCGATCTGGCGGGCTTTCTCGACGATGGCATCCATGACATTGAAGTTGCTGATGGGCGTTTTGCTGCCGGCGAGACGGCGGAGGAGTTTGCCGGTGAAGCGAAGGCGATGGCGGATGGGTCCAGTCAGGATGCTGTTGCGGAGCAGTTGCATGAGCCTGGCAGCGCGGAAGCTCTTGTGCATTTTGTATTCTTCGACGAGGGAGGCCAATTGGTCGGCGGACTGCTGTATGCCTGCGAAGACCTGGCGGGCGGCTTCATATTGCTGGGTGAGCTGTTCGGCCTGGCGGCAGTGGGTGTCGATGGATGTTGTGGTGAGTTCGAGTTCGTGTTTGGCGGTGGCGGACTCGGTTTGGAGGATGGTGAGGCGATAGCAAAGGGATTTGGCATCGCGTTCGGCGACGTCGGCGGCATCGCGAAGGGGTAGCATCTGGTTGGCGAGGTCGGTGATCTTCAGAAGAAGGTGGTCGCGTTCGGCGTCGGCGGCAGCGAGGCGAGCGGCTTGCTGCTGTTGCTGTTCGAGCAGGCGTGATTCTGCCTGGTGCAAATCGGCTGCCAGGCGATCTGCAAGGTGCTGTCGTTCGGCGGCAGCGTCGGCGAGGCGAGCGGCTTGCTGCTGTTGCTGTTCGAGCAGGCGTGATTCTGCGCGCTGCAAATCCGCTGCAAGGTGCTGGCGTTCGGCGTCGGCGGCGGCGAGGCGAGCAGCTTCCTGCTGTTGCTGCTCGATCAGGCGTGATTCTGCCTGGCGCAAATCTGCTGCAGCTCGGTGCAGTTCCGTTGCGACTCGTTGCGATTCTGCTGCAAGGTGTTGGCGTTCGGCGTTGAGGGCTGCGAGCTGCTCAGATACTTGCCGGGTTCGTTCGGAAGCGGCATCGAGCTCGGCCCGGGGCACCATGAGGCGCAGGGTTTCGTTCTCCATGAGACGGTGGCGTGTGGATTCGGCTTCGAGGACGCTGGCCAGATCGCGACCGGCGGCCAGCCAGTAGAGGAATTCGTGGTAATAGTGCTGGGTGGCGCGGGCGAGGAGGTTTCGGCAGTGGGGGGCGAGGGGATTGTCCGACTGCAGGACTCCGCTGTCCAGGACCCACCGCTCCAAGGCCTGGATGAGGGGGAATTTGCTGATGGCAAGGCAGTCGGTTCGCGGGCGGTCAAAGACCTCCTTGAGGCGCAGCATCAGGTCGGTCGGGGACCCGGCTCGAAGCTGTTGCGAGACGTCTTGTAGCAGAGAGGGGCTGACCTGGTCGCAGAAGCGAAGGGAGAATGCGGCGGTGAACAGGAGAAACGCCCAGACGTCCTTGAGTTGCTGTGCGGGGTCGTCGGAGAGGTGGCTGAAGTCAACCCAGACGGCGGCCTGGTGGGCGATGATGGCGTTGAAGGGGAATGGATCGCCATGGGAGAGGTGGATTGCATGGAGCGCGGCCAGGCCGTGGCTCAGATCCGCCATCCACTTTGCCCATTTCTGGAAGGGTATATGGGCGCCGAGAGAGAGGATGGCGTCTGGCCGGTGGAGGCGTTGGCGTTGCCAAGGAGGAACGGTGTTGGCATCCCAGAGTGGGTGACCTGCGACAATGCTGACGCGTGCCATGCAGTCGCAGACGGCGAGGCAGGGCATGAGGTTGGTGTGCGGGCGATCGATGACCCGCTGCCAGCGTTGTCGGGGGTCAAGCTGGTTGGTTTGGGCGCCCAGGACATGATTTTCGGCGCGGGGGGACACGTTGATCGGAAGGAGCAGTTGATCGCTGAGGAGAATCGAAAGGTGAGTGGCGGGCGTCTGGCCGGTGCGCACACAGCGAGCGTCTTGTGGCAGGTTGCGCAGAAGACAGGCAGGCGAACACGGCTCGATGAGGACGTCATTGCCCAACTGGTAAACGGCAGCGTCGACGCCGCCCTCCTGTGGCCTGCTCCATTGCAGTGGCATTGGTCAGATCCTTTCGACACGAAGCAGTTGACGGACATACCCGTTTGGGCCGACGGTCAGGGCCACCTCCGACAGACGAAGCGGGTGGGTGGCGTATCGTTCGAGCATGGTCCGGCCATAGCCGGGGGGAAACCCCGGCTCGTGCAACGGACATTCGTAATAGAGGGCATAGCGGAAACTACGAAGGAGGCGTTCCATGACCCACTGCGTTTCATCCGAGCTGAAGGCCCTCTGTCCGGAGTGAGCATACCCGAACTGCCAATGGTGTGCGACGCTGAGCAGGAGGACAAAGTCCCACTGTCGCTGGTGATGGCGAAGGAACTGGCGGATGTCCTGGCGGAGGAAGGTAGCGTCGCTTGGCGAGGGGGTGTTTTGGGCGGCGAGTTCGAGTTGCTGGTAGAGCCTCTGAACATCGACGGCGCCACTGTCGAGGCCTGTGACGTGGTTTCCAATTCCTGCCAATGCATAACTGAATAGGCCGGTATTGCAGCCGACGTCGAGGACGTCGAACCCTGACCAGGCGCCAAATCGGAGGCGCATGTCGAGGAGAATCTGCAGGGCGCGGTCGAGGCCGACGCGTTCATAGGATTGGGATTGGAGTTCCTGCTCCAGAAGGGTCCATTGGCGAGTGCGGAAGATTTCCCAAATTCGGGAGCCACTGATGTTGGGCAGGTATGTTCGAGTGCTCATAGCGAATCTTCTCCAGCGGCGATCGGCACAGGGGCGGTGTCCAAGCGGACGAGGTCGGGCAGCGAGCGGATTTCGATCGAGGCAGGGACGTCGAAGAGGAAGGGGATGATCCGTGAGCCGGGGTTGACGACTTCGAAGATGGTGGCGTTGAAGGCTTTGTCGGCATAGGGGCCCTGAACGGGGATGCGGTAGCCGAGGTCAACGCGGTATTTGCCAGAGGCAAGGGGCACGCGGAAACAGAAGTCGATGGCGAGGTCGGTGTTGGGCGGTAGCGAGGGCAGATGGACGTTGCTGAAGAGGGTGTTGATGGCGAAGAGTTCGATGCCCTCGATGGTGCTGACGACGATGCCGGCCTCGCCGGGCAGTTCGCAGCCGAGTTCGCTGCGGAGGATAGCGCGAATGCGGCAGGTTTGACCGGATTGGAGGATGGTGGTTTCGCGGTCGTTGTGCAGGAGCAGGCAGTCCTGGAATTTTGCCTGGCCGCTGCCGAAACGTTCGGTCAATCGCTTGACGAAGGGTGGGAGGAGCAGGGAATGGGTGGGGACAGAGGGTTTGGCGAGGGGCGACGGGGCGTTGGGCTGAGAGGGGGGGGGGTCGGCGGTGGCGGTTTGCTGCGGGTCGGACAGCGCGATGCTCATGTATCGGTCCATGACCTCATCGCATGGTCCGTGGATGACGAGTTGTCCGTGGTCGAGGAGGATGGCTCGGCTGCAAAGGGATTTGATTGTGGCGGCCGAATGAGAAACCATAAGGACGGTGCAGCCGGTGGCGATGAGGTTTCGGATGGTGGCGATGCACTTGGCTTGGAAGAACTGGTCGCCGACGGAGAGGGCCTCATCGACGATGAGGATATCGGGTCGGACCTGGACGTGCACAGCGAAGGCGAGGCGGACGAACATTCCGGAGCTGTAGGTTTTGACGGGCTGATCGATGAACTGTCCGATATCAGCGTAGTCGGCGATCTGATCGAAGAGTCGTTGGACTTGGGCGGGGGAGAGGCCCATGAGGGCGCCCTGCATGTAGACGTTTTCGCGGCCGGTGAATTCGGGGTTGAAGCCGCTGCCGAGTTCGAGGAGCGCGCCGAGTTTGCCGCAGACGCGGACTTGTCCTTCGGTGGGGGCGAGGGTTTGTGCGATGATCTGGAGGAGGGTGCTTTTTCCGGAGCCATTGCGGCCGATGATGCCGATGGCTTGGCCGCGTGGGACGTCGAAGGTGACGTTGCGGAGGGCCCAGAACTCGCGGTAGAACTGTCGGCGGCCGCGGAAGAGGGTTTGCTTGAGGCGGTCCTGTGGTCGGGCGTAGAGGTGGTAGCACTTTCCGAGGGCGCGGACGGAGATGGCGAGATCGTTGGGGTGATCAGATGACATCGGCGAACCCCCGTTTGGTTTTCATGAACCAGGCATAACCGAGTTGCGCGATGAGAGCGGACATGATGGTGACGATTGCGAGCCAGTACCAGTCTGGCCACTTGCCCCACATGAGGACGTTGCGGGCCGACTCGACGATGGTGGTCAGGGGGTTCAGTTGGAGGAGGGGCTGGAAGTGGGCGGGTACGGCGGAGACGGGGTAGAAGAGTGGGGTCATGAAGAAGAGGACCTGGAGGATGACGCCGATGATGTGGCCGAGGTCGCGGAGGTAGACGCCGAGGGAGGCGAGGAACCATCCGACGCCGAGTGCGAGCAGGGTGATGGGGAGGAGGACGATGGGGATGCAGAAGACGGTCCAGGAGAAAGAGTGGAGGAGGATTGCGGTGGCGAGGAGGAGGAGGAGTATGTTGATGCAAGCAAAGACGAGGCAGGAGAAGACGACGGAGACGGGGAGGATTTCGAGGGGGAAGACGACCTTCTTGACGTAGTTGACGGAGCAGAGCATGAGGGTTGGGGCGCGGTTGGCGGATTCGGAGAAGACGTTGAAGACGAGCATGCCGCAGAACATGGTGAGGGCGAAGCCGCAGCGGGAATCGGAGGCGTCGACGCCCCAGCGGGATTTGAAGACGACGGAGAAGACGAAGGTGTAGATGGAGAGCATGAGGAGGGGGTTGGCGATGGACCAGAGTAGGCCGAGTCGGGAGCCTTTGTATCGTCCGACGACATCGCGCAGTGCGAACTGGCGGATGAGATGGCGGGCGTTCCAGAGGTTGAGCAGAAGGCGGAACGGGCTGAGGAATCGCCAAACCGTTTCTCGCTCTGGGGTAATGAGAACCACACCATTTACAGCCATGAGGCAATATCTCCTGTCATAGGCTTCTGTGCACCAGCGGCGGCTGTCGAGGCAGTCGCGACGAAGGCCCATTGGAAGCCGCCGAGGACCGGCATTAGACCGGGTTACCGACGGCAGATGAATATACGAATTGGGGGGGCGGGGTAAAGGGATGGGAAGAGTAATGAGTAACGAGTTCATTTGGGTGTGCTGAAGCACACCCGAAGCACACCCTACGCTATTGCGGGGCGCCGTTGCCATCGGGGGAGGGGGAAGGGGGTTCAGTGGGGGTAGCGTCGGGTGCGGGGGCGGGGGCGGGTGCGGGTGCGGGTGCGGGGGTGACTTGGGCATCTTCGGCGTCGATTTTGGCCATGGCGACTAGGCGGTCGCCTTCGTCGATTTTGATGAGTCTTACGCCGGTGGCGTTTCGGCCGGTTTCGCGGATTTCGGAGACGGGGGTGCGGATGAGGATACCTTTTTCGGTAATGAGCATGACTTCGTCGGTGTCGGAGACGAGTTTCATGCCGACGACGTCGCCGTTGCGTTGGTTGGCGTCGATGTCGATGACGCCGCGGGTTCCGCGGCCCTTGACGGGGTAGTCTTGGAGGGGGGTACGTTTGCCGAAGCCGTTGACGCAGGCGGTGAGGACTTTTCGGGCGGAGTTGTCGCCGTTGGGGAGGACGATCATGGAGACGACGGCGTCGCCTTGGCGTTTGAAACGAGCGCCGGTGACGCCGCCGGCTGGGCGGCCCATGGCGCGGACGTCGGTTTCTTCGAAGCGGATAGCCAGTCCGCTCTGGGTTCCGAGCATGACGTGGTCTTTGCCGTTGGTGATTTCGACGCCGATGAGGGAGTCTTGGTCTTCGAGTCCGATGGCGATGATGCCGCTTTGTCGGATATTGGCGTAGGCGGAGAGAGCGGTTTTTTTGACGACGCCCTTGGCGGTGGCGAACATGAGGAACTGCTCGCGCTGGGTGAAATCTTTGATGGCGAGCACGTTGGCGATTTTTTCGGCTGGCTGGAACTGGAGGAGATTGGCGATGGATCGGCCGGCGCTGGTGCGGGACATTTCGGGGACGTCGTAGACGCGTTGGGTATAGACGCGGCCCTGGTTGGTGAAGAAGAGGAGGTGATCGTGTGTGTTGGCGACGAAGAGGTGTTCGACGAAGTCGCCTTCACGTGCCTCGGTGCCCTTGATGCCACGGCCGCCGCGGCCCTGTGAGCGATAGGTGTCGATGGGGAGGCGTTTGACGTAGCCGGCATGGGAGACGGTGACGACGACGTCTTCCTGTGCGATGAGGCTTTCCATGTTGAGGTCGGAGACATGGCCGCCGATTTCGGTTCGGCGGTCGTCGCCGTACTTGTCTTTAAGCTCGTAGATGTCTTCGCGGATGATGTCGAGCAGCTCGGATTCGGAGCCGAGGATGATCTGGTAGCCTTGGATTTCCTCGGCGACGGTTTTGATGTCGGCGACGAGCTTTTCGAGTTCGAGGCCGACGAGTTGGATGAGTTGGAGGCGTCCGATGGCTTCGGCCTGTGGCTGGGTGAGGCGGACGGGGCGGGTTTGTCCGGGGTCGTTGGGGAAGACGTTGGCGTCGTAGGAAAGGTACTTGGTGGGGACAAGGGTGGCGACGCGGTCGGTGGGGGATTTGACGATGATGTGGAAGGCGCGGGTGCGTAGTTTGGCGATGGCTTCATCGCGGGTTTTGCTGGAGCGGATGAGGCGTACGACTTCGTCGATGTCGCAGACGGCGTAGATGAGGCCTTCGAGGATATGCTCACGCTGCTGGGCTTTTTTGAGGAGGTATCGGGTGCGTCGGGTGATGACTTCCTTGCGGTGCTCGATGAAATGCTGGATGAGTTCTTTAAGGCCCATGGTTCGCGGCTGGCGGTTGACCAGTGCGATGTTGATCATGCTGACGGTGATCTGACAGGGGGTGTACTCGTAGAGCTGGTTGATGATGATGTTGGAGTCGGCGTCGCGCTTGAGATCAACGACGATGCGGCACTTGTGTTCGCGGCCGCTGTGGTCGTTGACGTCGGAGATGTCGGTGATGACATCTCTCTTGACGCAGTCGGCGATGGATTCGACGATGGATTTGCGGATGATGCCGTAGGGGATTTCTTCGATGACGATGATATCTTTGGCATTTTTCTGGTGTTCGACTTTGATTTTAGCGCGGAGGGTGAGTCGGCCACGGCCGGACTTGTATCCTTCGATGATGCCGTCGCGGCCACAGATGATGCCGCCGGTGGGGAAATCGGGTCCTGGGACGATGTGGAGGAGTTCGGCGAGGGAGCAATCCGGCTCATTGATGACTTTGATGATGGCGTCGCAGATTTCGCGGAGGTTGTGAGGGAGGAGGTTGCAGGCCATGCCGACGGCGATGCCGGTGGATCCGTTGACGAGGAGGTTTGGGAACTTGCTGGGCAGGACGGTGGGTTCCTGGAGGCGTTCGTCGTAGTTGGGCTGGAAATTGACGGTGTCGAGGGTGAGGTCGGCCATGGCTTCCATGGTGACGGCGGTCATGCGAGCCTCGGTGTAACGCATGGCAGCGGGGGGATCGCCGTCGTTGGAGCCGAAGTTGCCTTGTCCGTCGATGAGGCGGTATCGCATGGCCCACTCCTGTGCCATTCGGACGAGAGTGGGGTAGATGACGGCTTCGCCATGGGGGTGGTAGTTGCCGGAGGTGTCGCCGGAGATTTTGGCGCACTTGATGTGCTTGGTGCGTGGTCCAAGGTTGAGGTCGTTCATAGCGACGAGGATTCTGCGTTGGGAGGGCTTGAGTCCATCGCGGACGTCGGGCAGAGCGCGGTCCATGATGGTGCTCATGGCGTAGGTGAGGTAGCTATCCTGGAGCTCCCGCTCGATCCGGAGGTCTTCGATCCGGTCAATGGGAGGGGTGATTTCAGCCATAATTTCTATCTCAATCTTGTCAAGTAAGGATACACCCAGAAGGGCGATTCGGGCGGCGGCACAAGCTCCCGATTGATCCGCATAACGGGGCCTCTTGGCCAGCCAAACAAGACCGGACATTATATCGTGACGGCGAGGGGAAAGCGAGTGGCATAAGCCATGTATTTACGGGAGGTTACACATATTGAGACGGCATGCAAAAGGCCCTTGTCGCGGAGGGGCAAAGATTGCCCACGGCAACGCCATGGGCTTGGGGTGATGTGGAAGGGCATGGAGCCGGGGTTGGGGAGGTGCAGAGCGGTTGGGTGCTCATCTGGACAACCCCCCTGCCGGCACTACACTTCCGCGCTGTGGCGATGGACTTTTCAGAGTTTGATGCGGTTCTGTTGGACCTGGATGGGACCATTTACCACGAGGAAAATGCGTTGGTGGGTGCGGCGGAGCTCGTGCGGCGGCTGCAGCGAGAGGGGCGGCGGTTTGCGTGCTTGTCGAACAGCACGAACAGTCCGGGGCAGATCAGCGGGCGGTTGAAGCGGATGGGGATGCAGGTGGAGGCGGAGCATATTTATCCGGCGACGGAGGCGGCGGCGACGTATGTGGTGGAGAAGTACGGGCGGCCACGGGTTTTTAATCTGGCGACGACGGGGATGCAGGAATTGCTGGAGGGGCGCGTGGAATGGGTGGAGAACGAGGGGCAGAAGTGCGATGCGGTGATTGTGGGGTGTCCGTCGAATGTGTATGCGACGGAGGAGCGGCAGCGGGCGGCGCTGGTGCTGCTGCGCGAGGGTGCGGAACTGGTGGGGATTTGTGCGGATCGGGTGTTTCCAAGCCCGCGGGGATTGGAGTTTGGGTGCGGTGCGTTTTGCGAGTTATTGGGGTATTCGGCGAATGTGGAGCCGGTGTTTTGTGGGAAGCCGGAGGAGAAGTTTTTTTTGGAATTGTGTCGGAAGTTGGGGGTGGCTCCGGGGCGGTGTGTCTTGATTGGGGATAATCTGGAGTCGGATGTGGCGGGAGGGAAGCGGGTGGGGATGAAGACGGTGTTGACGTTGACGGGAGTAGCGAGGCGAGAGGATTTGGAGGGGCTGGCGGAGGGGAAGAGGCCGGATGGGGTGGTGGGGGATTTGCGGGAGTTGTAGGGGGAGTTGTTGATTGTTAGTGGTTAACTGTTAGTGGTTTGCGGAGCGAGAAAACCGTCCCCGTCCCGGTTTATATCTCTGGGGCGGTATAGAGGAGTCTTTCGGTACGAAAAGGGGCCGACTGAAACTCTGTAACATATTGTCATTGCGAAAAGGCACCGACCGAAATCCTGTGATATAGTGTTATGAGAGTGCGCAGTATTTCGGCAGTCCCGGTGGCGGTCGTGGGTATCGAAAGAAATTGGGGATTTTTTCCAGAAGATGGAGGAGGATGACCATGTTGAAGTGGGTCACTTGCGTTGCTGTGTTGGTGGGGACGGCTCTGTACGCAGAGGGAGCGATCATTCAGTTTGATGATTTTTCGAGCACGGCTGGATTGGCGCTCAACGGAGACGCCGCCAAGGTGAACACCGCAGATGGGTGGGTGTTGCAGCTCCACACGGGGGACCCGGAGATGAGGAAAGGAAGCACCTATTGGCAGACGCCGGTGCATGTGGGCGTGTTCAACACGGCGTTCCGGTTCAGGATCAATACGCCGGGCATTGGGCCGACGGACCCTGAGGGGGAGCAAGGGGCAGACGGCTTTGTGTTTGCGGTGCAGGGGTCGGCTGCGGGGGCAAACAGCCTGGGAGAAGCGGGCGACAAACTGGGGTACAAGGGGGTGTTGCCGAGCGTGGCGGTGGAATTCGACATCTGGAAGAACGTGTCAGATGCACTGAATCACGACCCATCATCGAATCATCTTGGGATTCTGGTAAACGGGGTGGTCGATCACGGGGCCGGCGCTCCCTGGACAAAGTCCGTGGCAACGCGATTTGATGACACAGGGATCTGGTACGCCTGGATCGACTACGACGGGGCGACGCTGAGCGTGAGAGTCAGTCAGTCGAGCGATCGGCCGGCGGAGGCGGATCTAACGCGGGCGATGGACATACCGAGCATCCTGGGGAGGGAATCGGGGTACGTTGGATTCGCCGGTGCGAGCGGCTCGGGTTTGTCGAGCAACCGGATTTTGAGTTGGACGGTGGTGCCGGAGCCTTCGGGTATTGGGTTGATGCTTGGCTTGGGCGCGGCATTGGCGATCAGACGAAAGAGGCGGGCTGGGTGAACGAAGGTGTTGGTGCAACTGCGTGGGATGCAGGAAGGGGCGAGCGATCGGCCTGAGAAGTAGGCTGAGCGTGGGCGGAAGCGCAGCCGATCCATGAAAGGCTTTTCGGTGTCAAGCGGGATTCTCGCGCGTAGAGACAATCTCGGCGGGCATAGCCGCGTTGCCTTTGCGGCGGATAGGGCAACGCTGGGAAACGACCCGATCGCCGCGACGGTGGCTATACGGCAGGGCGGCATCGAACACGGTGCCGCCGGTCTTGCTTCTGCCGGCAGCCCCAATGCGATCAATCCGAACCTTCATCCGCGGCTCACGGCGCGATACGCGATGGCGGTTTTGGTCGTTTCGGTCCACCGGCACCGAGGATTCGTCGCTCTCGGTCGGTCCAGCTATCCATTCACGCTGGCGTCGGGCGAGAAGTCCGACGCGGCGTATGATCTCGTCCGGCTCGATGAACGCCCACTTGAGCGTCCGGCGTCCGGCGTGCCCCACGTGTCGGCCGATCGGCGGGGCGCCGTGCTCGTCACCGCGGTCGTCGGCGAGCGGCCAGCGTTTGCAGGAATCGGCGCGTGGCCGCGGTCGATTCGTCGGCCATCCCCCCCCCCCGAAAGTCGCTTCCAGAATAACCGGCGTGCCAGGCGGATAGCGGCGCAACTGTTCGCGCAGGTGTTGGTGGTCGGCGTGCTCCAGGCGTTGGCGGAAGAGGAGTTGGTTGTCGGCGTCCCGGGTCGTGACCCTGCTGAAATTCCTGTGGTTGTCCAGGGCCAGGTGTGACACCTTCGCGTATTGATCCATGGCTGTCTCCTGTCGGTTTGCTCACTGGCGGACAGTGTCCTGCCCGGGGGAGACGGCCTTTCATGGGATTGGTTTCTTGGCGGGGCTAGGCGGATTCGCGGCGGCGTTCGGGATTGAGGGCGAAGAGGTGGTCTCGGCCGGCGACGACGTCGTCGGTGATGACGTATTTTCCGCCTTGCTGCTGTTCGGGGAGTGCGTACATGAGGTCGAGCATGAGTTCTTCGCAGACGGCGCGGAGTGCTCGGGCGCCGGTGTCGCGTTTGAGGGCTTTTTCGGCGATGGCTTGGAGAGCGGCTGGGGTGAACTCGAGGTCTGCGCCTTCCATGCGGAAGAACTTCTGGTATTGCTTGACGAGTGCGTTTTTAGGCTCGGTGAGGATGGTGACGAGGATGTGGGTATCGAGGGGATCGAGGGTTGCCAGGAGTGGGAGACGGCCGACGAACTCGGGGATCATGCCGAACTCGATGAGGTCTTCGGGCTGGCATTGGCGGAGGACGCGAGCGCGTTCGGAGGTGGACTTGAGGTCTTGTTCTTCGGAGCTGAAGCCGATTTGTCGTTTGCCGAGGCGTTTGCGGATGATGTCTTCGAGTCCGACGAAGGTTCCGCCGCAGATGAAGAGGATCTGGGTGGTGTCCATCTGGATGTATTGTTGTTCGGGGTGTTTTCGTCCGCCTTGTGGGGGGATGTTGGAGATGGTTCCTTCGAGCATCTTGAGGAGTGCTTGTTGGACGCCTTCGCCGGAGACGTCGCGGGTGATGGAGACGTTGTTCTGGGTTTTTCCGATCTTGTCGATTTCATCGACGTAGACGATTCCGCGTTGTGCGGCTTCGAGGTCGTAGTCGGCGTTTTGGAGGAGTCTGAGGAGGATGTTTTCGACGTCTTCGCCGACGTAACCGGCTTCGGTGAGCGTGGTGGCGTCGCCGATGGCGAAGGGGACGTTGAGGATTTTGGCGAGGGTTCGAGCGAGGAGGGTTTTGCCGGAGCCTGTGGGTCCGAGGAGGAGGACGTTGGACTTATCGATTTCGACGTCGTTGGATTCGGATTTTTCGCCGATGGAGAGGCGTTTGTAGTGGTTGTGTACGGCGACGGCGAGGGCTTTTTTTGCGTAGTCCTGTCCGATGACGTATTGGTCGAGGAATTCCTTGACTTGTCGGGGTGAGGGGATGGAGGAGAAGAGGGGTTGTGCGCTGGTGAGTTTGCGTTTTTCCTGTCGGATGATGTTGTGAGCGAGGTCAACGCAGTTGGCGCAGATGTAGACGTCGGCGGGACCTTCGACCATAGGTCCGACGTCGCGGGAGGATTTACCGCAGAAGGAACAGGTGGTCACGCGTCGGCCTCGGAAACCGCCGGGTGGATTATTGGAACCGGGGTTGTTGGGCGGGTTGTTGGAGCCGCCGCCGTTGCCGGAGCGATTGGAACTGGCCATCGAGTTGCCTTCCTATAAGCACGAGTTGCGTAGCCAAAGCCGGTCACGCCGGGTTACATCGACAAGGCGACGGTGGTTATACCGATTTTTCGTTGGGCCGATCCGGTTTAACCTGTTTAGCCAAGCCTGAGGCGATCGTGGCCCGGGCGCGTTCGAATTCATTATCGGACAGCTTTCCCTCGCGATGCAACTGGCGCAGATCTTGCAGGGTAAGCCCAAGCGACGCCGAGCCAGGAGACTCATCCGTGAGCCACCGCCTGAACCAGAAGACGATCGGAGCGCCGACTACGATCAGCGCGACAATCACCAGGCACCAAACGATGATGGAGGAGTAGTCTATCGCAGCAATCATGCTCGGCCATCCGCTGGCACTGGCAAATCAGATGCTACGACGAGGCGGGGTTAGGGTCAATCACAAAACCCGGACCCCAGGGTCCCGATAACCTCATCTGCGTCAAGGCTGGCAAACGGTGCAGGGCATGAGGCGCAGGCGACTTGTTAAGGGGGTGGCGGATAGTTGAGGGGGATGCGGCGGGCGTGTAGGGGGATTGGGTCGGTTTCGACCAGTTCGATCCGGTCGGATGTACCCTCGTGGGCGGGGCGGAAGCGGATGACAAGGCGTCCGCTGTGGCGTTGAGACTGGGCGGGGTGCGGCGGATAGAGAAGGCGCAAGATTCCCAGGACCTCGGGGCGGTCGCAGTAGGCGGGAACCTCGGTGTGGGCGAAACGGTCGGTGTAGGCGTTGAGGGCGGTGGCGACGGCGATCTGTTCGTTGAGGGTGGGGCAGAACCAACGCGGCCAGGAATGGCGGTGGACTTGATCGATGGAGTAGACGCTGACAGCGGCTGCAGAGAGGGCATAGACGGCGATGACCAGGCCGCGCCAGAGCGGGCGTGGCAGAGCGGCAACCGCGATCCACGCGAAGAGGACGTGGAAGCCGAATGTGCCGAAGTAATAGTGGTGGGTCGAGGAGAGGCGCAGGACGGCACAGAGGAGGATCTGGATTGCCAAGCCGGCCAGCGCGACGGCAAGGATGGTGCGGCGGGGCGTTCCGGCGGGGAGCAGGGAGGGATGGGGATCGGTGGCGCGCGGTCGGGGGGCAGAGCGGGAAGGGTTTCCGCGGCGCAGCAGGAGATGCCAGGCGGCCAGAGCGATCCCGATCCAGACGAGTGGGATGGGAATGGAGGATAGATATCTTGCGGCGCGGGCGAGGAGGTGGGGACTGGTCATCCAGTCTTGTCCGCTGAAGAGATTGCCGGCGAGAAACGGGGTCCACCAAGCGTTGGCGAAAGGCGTGTTGCTGTTGTGCCCGATGCGGAGGTACTGAGGCAGATAGTGGATGAAGCACCAGTTCACAGTGAAGAGGTATCGGCAGTTGAGGGTGCCAAGAACAACCAGGATACCCAGGATCATCCAGCGATGGCGCCAGAGGTCGGCGCGATGGCGCAGGAGGAGATGGCCGAGGATAGCCAGGGAGAGCGGCAGGGACTGGAGATGGATGAACAGCGGGGCGATGGCACAGGTGATCGCCAGGAGAAGGGATCGACGGGCGCGGGTCTTGAGGAAGGAGGCGTAAGCGGCGATGGCCATTACGCCCAGGGGGATGCAGAAGCTGGGCTGCCAGAGCCGGCGCGCTTCGAACCACAGGTAGGGCGATGCCAGAACGGCGACAGCAAACCAAGGTGGGAGGCGGAGGGTGCGGGCCAGCCAGAGGAGCGCCAAGGCGGTGGGCACCGCGCACAGCAGCGCATGATAGACGACGAGCACCCTGGGGTCGTGGGTGAAAAGCAGGCAGAGCTGGAGGGCCTGGATGCCGAGCGGGCCGTAAGGGAAGGGGAAACCGCCGGAGAGGCCATGCGTCGCGAGCTGGTGCTGCTGGTTGGCGGCGAGGGCGATGGCGACTTCGAGGGGCTCGTCCCAGACCCAGGGCGCATCGCCAGGCCAGAGCAGGGCGGGGACGACCGCGACCAGCAGGGCAGCGATGACAGGCGCTGTCCAGGAGAGGTTGCGTGGCGAGGAAGAGCAGGTAGTAGCAGGGCGGGCCAGCGATGCGTCCGGAGTGTCTGCCGGCTGGGCCAGTTCATTCAAGGACGTCGCGGGGTTCATCAGGCGCGGATCATAGAGGCGGGCAAGGGGCAGTCAATGGGGCGCAGGAGCGCCAACCGGCCAGAGCAATCGCAACTGCCGATCCTCCGCGGTAGAATGCCCCCGCCCAGCGAGCAGGCGATGGTCTGGTCGAGGACATCCGCGGTGCTGGAGACATACATCGGGAGTGGTCAAGATGAAAAGAGCGACATTGATTCTGGTGGCTGGATTGCTCGCGGGGTGCGTGTCGCAAAGCGAGCGGCAGGCAAGGGAGTTCGCGGCCGTCGAGAAGCAATTCCACGAAGTGCCGATGGAGGCGAGGCGGTATGTGCAGCCGTTGTATTGGTTGCATGGGGATGAGACGAAAGAACAACTCGAGTTGTTTATTGGGAAGATGGCGGAATTGGGGTGCGGGGGTTTTGTGGCGGAGTCGAGGCCGCATAACGACTTTCTGGGGGAGGGGTGGTTCCGGGATTTGGATATCTGTTTGGCGGCGGCGAAGAAGCATGATTTGAAGATGTGGATATTTGATGAGAAGTGGTGGCCGAGCCAGAGCGTTGGGGGGAAGGTGCCGGAGCAGTATGCGGCGAAGCAGTTGGTGACGAAGACGATCGAGGTGGAGGGTCCGGCGAAGGTGGAGGAGGATGATTTTGGAGGGGAGCGGTTTGTGGCGGCGGTGGCGGGGAAGGAAGTGGAGGGAGGGATTGATGGGGCGAGCCTGGTGGATTTATCGGGGATGATCAAAGGCGGGAAGTTGGCGTGGGAAGCGCCGGCGGGGAAATGGCGGGTGATGCAATTTACGTGGAAGATCGGGCCGGGGACGAGCGAGGGTTTGACGTTGGATGGGGCGAGCCAGGATTGCGTGGAATGGTATATCCAGACGGTGTATCAGCCGCATTATGATCGGTATAAGGCGGATTTCGGGAAGACGATTCAGGGGTATTTTTATGATGAGCCTGAGGTGCATGGGGATTGGGGGACGGAAGTGTTGGGGATGCTGAATGAGCGTGGAGTGGATTGGAAGAAGGGGTTGGTGGCGTGGAAGTTTACCTTGGCGGGTGAGGAGCAGGCGGCGGCGAAGTATCAGTATCAGGATGCGTTGTTTGAGGCGTGGGGAAGGACGCTGTATGGGGGGTTGGAGAAGTGGTGTGCGGAGCGGAAGGTGAAGTCGATCGGGCATTTTATTGAGCATGGTGCGAGCTATTTGAAGTGGGGCGGGGTTGCGCCGGGGAATATGTTCCAGATGCAGAAGTACAGCGCGATGGGGGGGATTGATAATGTATTTAACCAGTTCCGGATTGGTCAGAGGACGACGGGTCGGGATGGGCCGGTGTTTCAGACGACGAAGCTGGGGAGTTCGATTTCGCATGTGTATGGGAAGGACCGGGACGTGGCGTTTTGCGAGATTTTCGGGGCGGATGGACAGGATCTGGTTTATTCGAACATGAAATGGCAGGCGGATCAGCACCAGGTGAGGGGGATCAACTTCATGGTGCCGCATTCGTTTAATCCGAGGGCGCCGTATGACACGGATTGCCCGCCGTATTTCTGGATGGGGGAATTTGAGCCGCGGTATCCGCTGTTTAAGGTTTGGGCGGATTACACGAATCGGCTGAGCGAGTGGCTGGTGGGCGGGAGGCATGTTTGCGCGGTGGCGACGGTTGTTTGCGGGAACAGCATCTACGCGGGGAAGGCGATTATTCCGGATCAGATCACGGACATGCTGGATGATATTCAGATGGATTCGGATTGGCTGCCGTACGATGCGTTTGCGGAGGCGAGCATTAATGGGAAAGAGATTCGGATCCACCAGGAGCGGTACAAGGTGCTGATCTCGCCGCCGGCGGAGGTGGTGCCGGTGGAGGCGCTGGCGAAGATTAAGGCGTTCTTTGATGCGGGTGGCGTGGTGATTGGGTACGGGTATTTGCCGGTGAAATCGGCAACCGTGGGGAAAGGCGAGAAGGAGATCGCGGCGTTGAGGGAGGCGATCTGGGGCGAGGGCGAGATTGCGCCATCGACGGGTGTGTGCAAGACCAGCGCGAACAAGGGCCGGTCGTATTTCCTGGGCGCAAAGCCCACGCAGGCGGAGTTGAAGCAGGTGTTGGCGGATGCGGGGATCAAGTCGGCCCTCGAGGTGCTTGAGGGCAAGACGGACAATTGGCTGCATGTGTTGCATCGGGTGAAGGATGGGCGGGACGTGTTCTTTATCGCGAATCAGAATCCGGCGGGCGAGGCGAGGCGGTTTGTGTTCAGGGCGACGGCGAAGGGCGAGCCGGAGTGCTGGGATGCGATGCGAGGGGAGGTCAATGCGATTTCGTATAAGCGGATTAATAAGGAAACGGTGGAGTTTGGGTTGACGATGGAGCCATGCGAGAGCGCGCTGATTGTGTTTCAGGAGAAGAAGACGGAACGGCCGATGCGCATTGAGCCGGGTGTGCAGGAGGCTCGGAAGGCGGTTGCGTTTGTGAGGGAGAAGACGGAGCCGGAGAAGAGGCCGGTGCCGAAGATGGCTGAGAAGAAGTTATCGTTGCAGGATGCGTCGTGGGTGTGGTATCCGGAGGGCGATCCGCGGGTGGCGGCGCCGCCGGGGACGCGGTATTTCAGGGGGAAGGTGGAGTTGCCGGGGGACCGGAAGGTGACGAAGGCGGTGGGGATGGTTGCGGCGGACAATGGGGCGACGGTGTTTGTGAATGGGAAGCAGGTGGGTCAGAACGGGGCGTGGCTGATGCCGAGCGAGATGGATGTAAAGGAGCAATTGAAGGCGGGGGAGAATGTGGTGGGGATCGCGGCGACGAATGGGGGGACGGGGCCGAACCCGGCGGGGGTGATCGGTGCGATCGTGGTGGAGTTTGACAAGGGCGAGCCGATGGTTTGCCGGGTTGACTCGTCGTGGAAGGCGGCCAATGAGGAGGCGGCGGGGTGGAACGGGGTTGGGTTTGATGATTCGGGGTGGAAGGCAGCGAAGGTGGTGGCGAAGATGGGGGATGCACCGTGGGGGAATTTTGGCGGGAGTCTGACGGTCAGCCCGATTGTGGCGGACCCGTTTGTGGGCAAGTGCCGGGTGCCGTTGTATGTGGAGGCGGGGAAGTATCGGGTGTATGTGGAGATGGATGAGTTGCCGGATACGAGCGCGTCGGTGAAGGTGAATGGGGTGTTGGCGGGCGGGGTGATTGGGAGGCCTTGCCGGGTGAATGTGACGGAGTTGGTGAAGAGTGGGGAGAATACGATTGAGATCAGGCCTGTGGGGCCGAAGGGAGCGAGGTTGGTGTTTTATGGGAAGTGATGAATAAGAAGTCGTGAGTGATGAGTAATGAGTACGGAGGGGGTTATTTGTTATTTGTTATTTGTTATTTGTTATTTGTTATTGGTTATTGGTTATTGGTTATGGTTGTTTTTGGGGACGTGGGAGCGGGGGGTGGTGGGTGGGGAGGGGGGGACTATAATGGGCGGTTATGAGCACTTCTAGAGAGCGATTGATGGCGGCGGTGGAGCATCGGGAGCCGGATCGGGTGCCGATTGATCTGGGGGGGAATCAGACGGGGATTCATAAGGTGGCGTATGGGAACTTGCTTGAGCTGCTGGGGCTGAAGGAAGAGATTGTCATCATGGATCTGGTGCAGCAGTTGGCCAAGCCCTCGGAGGCGGTTTTGCGGCGGCTGCATGTGGATACGCGGTATGTTTGGGCGCAGGGTGCGGAGAGTTTCAGGGGGGGAGTAGTGAAAGGGGAGC
>JAPLNB010000171.1 GCA_026693085.1 Planctomycetota bacterium
GTCGGACCAGGAGCCGCCGCGGACGGTTCGGTTGCCGGCGGTGGTCAGGGCGTTGCGGGTGTCGTCTTTGTAGGGGTAGGGTTGGTAGAGGGAGCGGGTCCATTCGGCGGCGTTGCCGTGGGTGTCGTGGAGGCCGAAGGGGTTGGGGTGGTAGGAGGCTACGGTGGTGGTGACGAAGGCGTGGTCGTTGAAGCGGTCGTCGCGGGGGAGGATGTCGGGGGAGCGGGGGCGCCAGCCTTCGTAGGCCCAGTCGCGGATGTTGTAGTCGGCGAGGTTGGCATGGGTGGAGAAGTCGGAGTTGGCGTCACCATAAGAGAAGGGGGTGCTCGTGCCGGCGCGGGCGGCGTATTCCCATTGGGCCTCCGTTGGGAGCGCGAAGGGCAAGCCTGTTTTTTGGGTTAACCACTGACAGAAAGCATTTGCTTCATCGCAGGAGACGCGGACGACGGGTTGTTTGGGGTGGTTAAGTCGCCAGCCGAGGTAGTCGTCGGCGAAGATCCATGAACTGCGGTGTTCGAAGCGGCTGTCGTGGGTGGGGTCGAATTGGGCGAATTGGGCGTTGGTGGTTTCGGTTTTGGCGATCCAGAAGGGGCGGGCGATGGTGACGATGGATTGGGGTTGTTCGTCGGCGGGGCCTTCATTGGAGCCCATGATGAATTGGCCGGGGGGGATCTTGACCAGTTCGAGTTGAATGTTGTTGCCGAGGTTGAGGGTGCGGGTGGTTTGGCCTAGGGCGGATTGGCGATTTTTTGCCTCATCCGCCGCGAAGGGCCAAGCATCGCACTTGAGGGCAGGCGCGGCGGGTTTGATCTTGGCCATGGGCATGATGGGGTCGGATTTGGGGAGGGGGGGGAGGATTTGTTCGGGGTCTTGTTCGAGGCCGTGGAAGAGGCGTTGGAGGAGTTGGCGGCGGGCGCGTTGGTCGTTGGCGATTTTGCAGAACTCGGACCAGGTGCCCTGGCAGGGGGCGTTGAGGTCGAGCCAGGTTTGGAGGCGGTCGTAGGCTTCGTCGTCGAGGGTGACGTTGTAGTGGCCTTTTTTGAGCATTTGGAATAGTTCGGAGGTATCGGCGTGGAACTCCATGGGAGAGAGGAAGTGGAGGTCGGATTCGAGGCCTCCGACGCGGACGAGACGGCGGAGGGCGATGTAACTGGGTTCGAAGATTCCGCCGTATTTTCCGGCGAGTTGTTCTTTTGGGACGTTGCGTTCGATGGTGGGTTTGGGGTCGCCGCCTTTGAAGCAGATGTAATAGCCTTGGTCGGCGCGGAGGTCGACGAGGGTTTTGCCTTGGTAGGGTTGGTTGTTATGGCAAGAGATGCAATATTTGTCGAGGACGGGTTGGACTTCGCGGGCGAAGGAGAAGCCGCGGACGGGGCCGTGCCAGGGGGTGATTTCCTGGGGGGGTTTGGATTGGGCGGTGGTTTGGCGGGTGGGGGGTGAGCCATTGCGGTTGTCGTGGCAGCCGACGCAGGAGAGGGTTTCGCCGGGCATGGCGGTCATCCAGGTGCGCATGAGTGCGACGGCTTTGCCTTCAGAGTCGAGGGGTTGGAGGGTGAAGGGAGTTTTGGCGGGGACGATGAACTTGGCGGAGCCATCAGGCTCGACGTTGACGGTGCCGAGGACGCGTTTGACTTCCCAGGGGCCATCGGCGCCGATGCGGTGGTCGATGCCGGCCAGGCGTTGGAAGCCGAAGTGGTAGGAGAAGAGTCGGAGCTTCTTGACGGTGCCCTTGGGGATGCCCTGCATGGGGATGCCTTCGTAGACGTTCATCATGTAGACGAGGGCGTCTGTGGCGTCGGGTTTGACGCGGTCGGGGATGACGGGGGGCGTTTTGGTCTTGCGGAGGGGTATGGGTTCGAGGAGGGCCTGGCCTTCAACCTCTTTGATGAGGGTCATGTTGTCGAAGACGTCGACGAGGTAGATGCCCCAGAGGGAATCTGGGGTGGGCTTGCAGGAGACAATGAAGTATTTATCGGAAAGCGGGTAGGGGTGGAGGAATTTTGGCCAGGAGAATTCGGTGAGTTTGTCCTGGATGAGGGGGACGACTTTTTGGCCATAGCGGGGGATTTGCTGGACGACGCCGTCGGCTTCGAAGCGGCTTTGGTTGGGGTCGAAGAGGGTGAGTTCGCCGATGCGGCTGACGTGGTGGCCGGTGACGATGCTGACGATTTTGGTGGGGTGATTGGGGATGGGTCTGGCGTAGAAGATGGCATTGGGCCAGTAGCCATTGGCTTTGTAGTATTCGGATTGGCCGGTGCCGTCGGGGTTGCAGGTGAAGAGCATGCGGTTCCAGACGTGGGGGGTGTCGGTGTAGTCCCAGCGGGAGTAGAGGATGCGGCCATCGTTGAGGACAGAGGGGTAGTAGTCGTGGTCTTGTTCGTAGGTGATTTGGCGGATGTCGGAGCCGTCGGCGTTCATGGTGTACATCATTCCGACGATGACGCCAGCGTTGCAGGGGACGCCTTGGAGGCAGGCGGTGGAGAGGAAGGCGATGCGGCCATTGGGGAGGTAGCAGGGGTTGTAGTAATGGACGTCGGGGTGTTCGGGGGGGGTGAGTTGTTGGAGGTTGGAGCCGTCGGGGTTGATTTGCCAGACGTGCCATTTGTTGTGGGAGCCGGGTGAGGAGAAGGCGAGCTTGTCGGCATCGAAGTGGAGGTTGAGGTCGCTGATGAGTTTGGGTTTGTCGGGTTTGTAGAGGGTGGTGAGGTTGCCTTTGGGTGAGACGGGGGAGAGGACGGAGATCTGGTTGTCCCAGCCGAAGTAGCGGTCGATGTCGGGGTTGTTCTTGGAGGTTTGGCGGGGGAGGCCGATGAATTCGCCGACGCCGTAGCCGGTGCCGATGGCCATGCGGGGGTCGCCGTCGGGGGTGCGTTGGATGAGGATGAGTTTATCGAAGTCGAGGAGGGGGTTGGCGAGGGTGGCTTGTTTCTGCAATTCGTTGAAGCGGGAGACCAGGGCGATGATCGCTTCCAGGGCATCGAGATTACGCGCATTTGAGCGGGCAAGGGCGTCGGAGAGGGATTGGTCGATGAGGGAAAGCTCTTCAAGGAACTTTGGCCCATTCGGATAGCTGTCTTTGAACGTTGCAGACAGGTCTTGGATGGCCATGCGGAGGGCGCGGAAGGGGAGGGATTTAGCGCGGGCGAGGGTGTCATCCGTGTCGCGAGATTGGTGGTAACACGCGATAACCAATTGGAATTTGATGGCGTCTTCGAGGTCAGAGTCGGTCTTGATGCTGGCAGCGACTTCAACTGCCTTCTGGGCGATTTCGGGGACGCGATAGGAGGCGGCGGCGTAGCGTTTGGCGAGGGTGGGGAGGTCGGGCCAGTCCTGGTCGAGGATTTGGTCGAAGCGGGTCCACTTCATTTGGCGGCGGGAGGCTTCGTCGGCGAAGTCGCGGGCGAGGAGGTCCCAGAGGTCTTCGCGGGCGGCGCCGACGGGGGAGGCGACGATGAATCGGACGGCGCCGCCGGGGCCAGCGACGGAGGGGTAGCGGACGACCCAGTCATCGACGCCGAGGTCGGCTTCGAAGGTTTCGTAGTCTTTGTCGAGGGGGACCATGAGTTTGGAGTTGGCGGCGACGTGGAGGCCGTGTTGGAAGGGTTGGCCGGCGATTTTGAGGGGGCCGAAGACGCCGGATTCGAGGTTGGCATCGGGGGAGAATTGGCCGGCGATGGCTTTGATGGATTTGATGGAGGAGACGCGGGTGGATTTGCCGGCTTTGTCGATGAGGACGGCATTGGCCCAGTTGGCGTAGCCACGGACTTCTTCGGGGGCGCCGATGACGTAGAGGCGGAGTTCTTTGAGGCCGGTGATGGGGAGGCGGATGTGGTGGGCGGATTGGTGGGAGCGGAGGATGGGGGAGAAGTAGGTTGGGAAGGTGGTTTTTGGAGCTTTTTGTTCGGATTTGAGGATGGCGGAGCGGGAGGCGAGCATGGAATCGAGCCAGGTGGATTTCTTGAGGTAGCAGGGGGGATCGGCGGGGGCCGTGGCGGCGAGCAGGGGGGGGGCGAGGAGCAGGGCGAGGGTGATTGCTATGGGAACGAGTGTGTGGCGGACGTGCATGGGCCTCTCCTGCTGGTGTTGCGAGGTGCGGGAACCACGGCATTCTACCGTGGTGAGCCGATGGGAACTACATTTGGGGGGCGGGGGTGTTGAGGGGTCGGTGAAGAGGGTGGGTCGTGGCGCGGGGTTTTTGAGGGGGTGCGGGGCGGGAAGCGCATTTTCACTGTTGTAGCATTTGTAGCATTTTCGCGAGGCTCGTTTGTTGTTAGTTATTTGTGGTGCGTTGGTTACGATTTTGGCGGTCATGCACACCCCCCGGTTCAAGTTGTAGCACGTTTCGCGGAATGCACCCCCGGTGGGTGCGGATTTACCGGGAACGTGTGTGGCCGGTCCTTGCGGACTGAACAGCGCGAGTAATTCTACCATATAGTTAGCAATTTGTCAAGTATCCAGTAAGTCAAGATGATGCGGTATTGGGAGGGGGTTCGTTGCGGCAGGCGGCGGCGATATCGAGGATGGTGGAGGAGCCACGCTGCATAGATGGTTCGGGCGGAGGAGAGGATGTTTTGGCGGCGGATGTAATTGGGGCTGCGCTCCAGGGCGGAGCGCGTGAGGAGATCGACGGGTCGGCCCAGGAGCTGGGCCAGTTCGTTTTGGGCGCCGACGATGTCGATGAGGCTCCAATTGGAGTCGGGGGTGAAAGTGGCGAGGAGGTCGATGTCGGAATCGGGGCGGAAGTCGTCGCGGAGGGCGGAGCCGAAGATTTCGAGGCGGGTGATCTTCCAGCGGCGGCAGAAGTCGGCGATGGCCTCGCGGGGGAGGGTGAGGTTGGGGGTGGGGGTGACGGTGCTCATGGGGGAATCATAGCACGAAACGGTCAGTTGTTCGTGGTTACTTGTTGTTGGTTACGGGTGGGGACGGGGGAGCCGCATTCGGGGCATTGGTTGGGGGTGGCGCGGAGGTCGTAGGCGCAGGTGGGGCAGAGGGCGAGGCGGAGGCGGCGGGTGCGAGTCCATGCGCGGACCATCGAGCACAGCCACCACGTGGGGAGCACGGCGCTGAGTAGAGCGAGGGGCCAGAAGGGAATACGGATGCTCCAGAACCGAACGGCGGCGAGGGCGCCAATCCGGCCGGACGCGAAACGGAAGCCAAGGTAATTTCGGAAGTCTGCTGTGCCAGCGCCGGCGAATAGCTGCCAGTCGTCGTCGGGAGAGGTTGGGAAGGTGTGCCATCCCTGGTTGGCATGCAACATGTCGTCGGCCAGCCACTGCGAGACGCATTCTACCCTTGCCAGCTGAATGCCCCCGCGCAGTGACAGCAGCTCGCAGAGTCGGTCGTTCTCAATCTGCCAGATCTTGTAGTCGTCGAGATGCCGATAGCTCCGCAGCCACAATGCGAGCAGGCAAATGCACAAGAGGAGCGATATAGCCGCGAATATGGTGAAGAGCCGGCGGCGCATTAGGAGGGGGTTTGGTAGATGGCGGGGCGGTAGCGGGGTTTGGGGATGGGTTTGCGGTGGGCGCGGGCGGAGGCGAGCCAGGCTTTTTTGGCGATTTCGACTTGGGCGAGGGCTTCCTGGGGGGTTTTGCCGAAGGCGGAGCAGGCTTGGAGATCGGGGATGTCGGCGATGTAGCCGGCGTCTTCGTCGCTGTAGAAGATGTTGATGTGGTAGTCTTTCATGGTCAATCTTCCAGGGTGAGATTATAGCGTTCGACGAGGCGGAGGAACTGGCGGACTTGGTACGGTTTGGCTTGGCTGGCGACGTTCTAGAGGTTTACCAGTTCGTCAACGTGGGGGTGGACGTAGATGTGGTGACTGCCGCTGACTCGGGATTGACGGAAGCCGAAGGCTTGAGCGAGCGCGACCATATCGCCGAATCGCAGGTTTGCGGGGCTGGAGAGGGCTTTCTGGAGGAGTTTGCGTTTGTTCATGCGGAATTGCTGAGTTGGGGAGCATGTTAGCAGGGATCAGGCGGGTGTGCATCACGCGAGGTGAGGGGGAAGAGGGGGTTAGCCTTTTACGCCGGTGAGGACGATGCCTTTGACGAAGTAGCGTTGGAGGGCGAGGAAGAAGAGTAGGGCGGGGGTCATGACGATGACGGCGGCGGTCATTTGGAGGGGCCAGTTGGTGCCGCCGTAGGAGTCTTTGAAGATGGAGAGGCCGACTTCGAGGGTGCGCATGGAGGGGGTGCTGGTGGCGAGCATGGGCCAGTAGAAGTCGGTCCAGGTCCAGATGAAGCCGAAGGCGGCGAGGGTGGCGATGGCGGGCTTGGAGGCGGGGAGGATGATGTGCCAGTAGATTTGGAGGTCCGAGGCGCCGTCGAGGCGGGCGGCTTCGTCGAGGGATTTGGGGATGCTCACGAAGAATTGGCGGAGGAGGAAGGTGCCGAAGGCGGTGGAGAGGTAGGGGTAGGGGAGGATGAGGCCGGCGTAGGTGTTGAGTAATCCCATGTGGTGGACGGTGAGGAAGAGGGGGACGATCATGACGGTGGCGGGGATCATCATCGTCAGGAGGAAGATGAGGAAGAGGGTGTCGCGGCCAGGGAAGGTCATGCGGGCGAAGGCGTAGGCGGCGAGGGAGCAGATGGTGAGTTGGAAGAGGACGACGGCGGTGGTGACGAGGATGGAATTCAGGGCGAAGCGGGCGACGGGGAGCTCGGGGAAGAAGAGGACGTAGGAGTAGTTGTTGAAGGCGAAGTGAGTGGGGGCGAAGAGGGTTTTGGGCGTGGGGATGGGGGAGAGGGGAGGGTGAAGGCTGGTGAAGAACATCCAGAGGAAGGGGGCGAGGGTGGTGAGGGCGAGGAGGATGAGCAGGGTGTAGAGGAGGAGGGGGCGGAGGGGAAATGATGAAGGATGAAGGATGAAGGATGAATTAGGACTGCGGGAGCACGATTCCGAAGCCATTGCGGTTGGCGGAGATGAGGAAACCGTCCCCGTCCCGGTTTTTTTCTCTTTCATTGCCAGGCCTCCTGGGCTTCGGTGAGCTGTTTGCGCATGAGGCGGAATTGGAGGAGGGAGACGAGCAATATGGCGGCGAAGAGGAGGTAGGATTGGGCGCTGGCGTGGCCGAGTTGGAAGTTGTGCCAGGCTTCTTTGTAGATGTGGTAGACGACAACGTCGGTGGTGCGGCGGGGGCCGCCCTGGGTCATGATGTAGACTTGGGTGAAGAGCTGGAAGGCGGAGATGGTGCTGGTAATCAGGACGAAGAAGGTGGTGGGGATGAGCATGGGGAGAGTGATGTGGCAGAACTGTTGCCAGGAGTTGGCGCCGTCGAGGGCGGCGGATTCGTAGAGGCTTTCGGGGATGCCTTGAAGGCCGGCCAGGAAAATGACCATGCGCGGGCCGAGGCCGATCCAGAGGGACATGAGGACGAGGGCGGGCAGGGCGAAGCGGGTGTCGTTGAGGAAGTCGGTGTTGCCATTGAATCCGAGCAGTCGGAGGCAGAAGTTGATCAGGCCGTCCTGGGGCATGAAGATCCAGATCCAGACCATGGAGATAGCGACGCCGGAGGAGATGGCGGGGATATAGTAGAGGGTGCGGAAGAAAGAGACGCCGCGGAGTTTTTGGTTGACGAGGACGGCGACGGCGAGGGAGGAGATCAGGCCGAGGGGGACGCTTAACAGGGCGAAGAGGAAGGTGTTGAAGAAGGCGTTTCGGAAGAAGGGGTCTTGGAGGGCGTCGAGGTAGTTGCGCAGGCCGGTGAAGGGGTGGTCGGGTTTGAGGAGGTGCCATTGGTGGAGGCTGAGGTAGAGGGCGACGAGCATGGGGATGAAGGAAAAGAGGAAGAGATCGAGTGTCGCGGGGGCGATAAAGAGGTAGGGGGCGAGGTTGGTGTTCTCCCGGGCTAGTTGCTGTTCGATCAGGCGGGCGGTGTGGGTGGCGGCGTCTTGGACGGGGACGTTGCCGTTGAGGATGTCTTCGATCATTTCGCGGCCGAGGTCTTCGACGAGTTCGTAACGTTCGCAGCGGGCGCCCCATGGGGGGCGGGCGTGTTTGGCTTGTTCGAGGAAGGCGTCTTCGACTGGGTTGCCGGCGAAGGATCGGGCAGCGAGGGTGTTGGCGGAGATGGCGATGCCGGTGGCGACACGTTTTTTCTGGATGGTTTCGCTGCTCATGTGCTTGATGTATTGCCAGGCGAGGTCTTTGTGGGGGCTGGAGCGGGAGATGCCGAGGCCGGCTTCGTACATGACGGTGATGGGATTTCCGATTTTCGAATGTCGATTTTCGATTGGAATGGTGGCGATGCCGATGTCGAGTTTGTCGAGGCGGTATTCGATGAGCATCCAGTGGCCGGTCATGGTCATGGCGGCGCGGCCGGCGCGGAAGAGGTCGAGGCCGGCGGTTGCGGATTGGGAGAGTTCGTTGGCGGCCTTGTATTTTTTGATGAGATCGACGAGGAATTGGATGGTTTGGACGGTTTGTGGGGAGTCGAGGTAGCCGACGGCGTGTTTGCCATCGGGGCTGAGGACGTCGCTGCCGGCGGCCCAGATCCAGGGGAACCAGAGGGACATTTCTTTCTGGAAGAAGAGGGCGTATTGGGGGGGTTGGTTGAGGGATTGGGAGGCGAGTTTCCTGGCGGCGGCGAGGAATTCGTCGCGGGTCCAGCCGGGTTTTGGGTAGGGGAGGCCGGCGTCGCGGAAGAGTTTGCGGTTGTAGATGATGACCATGGGGGTGAAATCGAGGGGGATGGCGAAGAGTTTCTGGTCGCGGCGAGCGATGTCGAGGGCGGTGGGGAAGAAGTCGGCGAGGGAGAAGTTTTTGTCCTGTTCGATGAGGGGGGTGAGATCGGTCAGGAGGTTGTTGTTGATGAAGACGGCGGCGGAGGAGGCGTCGAGGGTGATGACGTCGGGGGGGTTGCCGGCGACGAAGGTCATGAGGAGTTTGGGGACGTAGCACTGGTTGGTGGGGCCGGGGATGTTTTCGATCTGGACGCGGACGTTGGGGTGTTGTTGTTCGAAGGCGAGTTGGATTTCGCGTTCGACTTTCATGAAGGATTGATCGACGGAGGGGCCACCCCAGTTGGAGACGCGGAGGGTGATGGTTTGGGGCGGGGCGGCGAGGATGGAGGGTTGAACCCATGGAGATGACAGGCTGAGTATGGCTGCAAAGATAATGGAAATATGCGGTCTTGCCATATTGCTCGATGGAGCGGGGATTCTACTATAAACAGTGGGCGGATGTGCAAGATGACGAAGGAGCGGGTTATGAAAGAGGAATTGTGTCGGAGTGTCGGGGTGTCGGGGTGTCGGGGTGGGGATATGCGCGGAACCCTCACCTCATCCCTCTGGCGGAGTACCGGGCGAGGGGGAAGAGGAGCAAAAGAGCTGCGTCCCCTTTTTCTCGTGTTGATGGTGGTGTGCGCGATGGGGGTGGGGGCGGATGAGCGGCGGGAGGAGGAGCGGTTGTCGTTTCAGACGGGGGGGCCGTGGTCGGCGCGGGTGAATTTGAATGCGGATGTGGCGATGGTGTATGGGGTGGATAAGAGGCTGCCGGATCGGATGGAGACGTGGAAGAAGCGGGGGTATCGGATTCAGGTGATGACGGGGGTGTCGTGGGGGGAGTATCAGGATTACCTGTATGGGCGGTTTGATGGGAAGAATCATGAGGATGAGGC
>JAPLNB010000172.1 GCA_026693085.1 Planctomycetota bacterium
CCGCGTCTACCAAGTCGGCCGCCAGGTCGCCGACAACTTCAAAGCCACGATGGCCATCGGGTTCGATGACTTGTTGCCCAGATGGAACTTTGTCGCCGCACCTCAATAACATCGCCAGTTATTGATTCGGCGGTCCTTAGTTAGAAGGAGGCCAAGAAGTACCGGTTGCCGAGAGGGTTCGGGCGAAGTGAGGGCGGCCGCGGATGGCATGAGAGTAGTATGAGTTGGGGGAGGCGGGGAGGAAAGAGGGGACTTGGCGTTTGGGGGGAGAGCTGGCTAGAATGGTGTCAGGAGCAAGATATGAAATTGATGGTGACGTTGGAGCGGGATGAGACGGGTATGATCGTGGCGGAGTGCCCGGCGATACCGGGGTGCGTTTCACAGGGGAAGACGGAAGACGAGGCGATGGCGAACATCCGGGAGGCGATTGCGGCGTGTGTGGAGGCGAGGGCGGCGAATGGAATGCCGGTGACGGTGGAGTGAAGGGAGTTGCGCGGGTCAAGAGACATGCCCACGCAAGCCGATGGAGATCACTTGGAGGAATGTAGATTATCGGCGGCTTGCGTGGGCATGGCACCCGGCCCTACATTACTACCGGCGTATAGATTTAGAAGAATCCGTACCCATGCCCAAGGCCACAAAGGATGGCCAAGATCAGAATGCAGGTAAGAACCACAACCGTCCACCGCTTGGCAGTCCATCGCTTTCCTGGGGTTGGGACGTGGTAGTCGAGAATGGGCGAGGTTGGCCTTGACATGACGACTCAATCTATCATTTGGGGCGTGCAACGGGTAGCCGGGGGTATCTTATCGGGGACATCATGGCACCCGAGTTGTGAATGGGACCATGATTGTGCATGGCAACCGACGAATGGCAGTCGGGTCAGCGAGGCTGCGGGGTGGGGGGTTGTTCGGCGAGGATTTTGCCGGTTAACAGGTAGTCTAGGGTTTGGCGGAGTTCGGGTTCGTTGGCGGCGCTGAGGACCAGGGCGCCGGAGTCGCGGACTTGCTTGAACTTTTCGGCGGCGATGTCGAAGGCGATGAAATAGGTGGCGGGGCGGGCGTCTTCGGAGAGGCGGGAGATGGCGTTCATAACGTCGGGGGGGTTGTAGCCTTGGTTGTTTTCGCCGTCGGTGAGGACGAGGATGTGAAGGCGGGATTTGGCGGTGCGGTCGAGGTCGCGTTTAACGTGGATGATGGCGTCGCCGATGGGTGTGCCGCCGTTGGGGCGCATTTGGGCGAGGGCGGATTGGGCGGAGGCGAGGTTGGGGGTTGAGAGGGGGATGATGGTTCGGCAGGAGGGTTGGCCGGGGCGGGAACTGAATTCGTAGAGGCCGATGAGGAGGGGGCGGTCGGGGTGAGCTTTGATGAACTGGTCGGCCTGGGTGAGCAGGCTGAGGACGGAGCGTTTGGCGATGTCGATTTTAGGGCGGCGCTGGTTGTTGGCATCGGGGACAGGGTCGGACATGCTGCCGGAGACGTCGATAAGGATGGCGAGGGCGGTGCCGTCGGTGCGTTGGAGGTCGGGGGGAGGTTGAAGTTGGTCGAGGATGGGGTTGGAGGCGACCTGCTGGTAGCCGGTAGCGGGGCGGGGGCTTGGGCTGGAGGTTGTGGTGGCGTGGTCGCAGGTGAAGAGGCGAGAGAGGATGATGAGAACGATCATGACGGCCGCGAAGGCGCGGATGGCGTTGCCGACCGAGTTGCTATTGGAGTTTGGCTTGGAATACATGGGTTTTGATCCTTCTGTTGAGAACGTTGGCAGGCGGATGCAGCACCTGGGGTGTTATGCACCGCCGCGTACAGCGGGGCATGTCGGACAAGAGTGTCCGACCTACCTAATACAAGCGATACGCGCACCTGCGAGACGGCCTGGAGGAACGTGCGCTGAAGCGCACCCTACATTTTCTTATTGTTGTTCGGCGGGGAATACACTGATTTCGACCCTTCGGTTCAGGGCCTGGTTGTTGGGGTCGGCTTGGTCGGCGGGTTCGGCCCAGCCTTTGCCGGCGACGGTGAATTTGCTGGGGTCGAATTTGTATTTGTCAACGATGGCGCGCTTGAGGGCCTCGGCGCGGGCGAGGGAGAGGTCTTTGACGGCTTGTTCGGGGACGCGGCCGCGCATGGAGGAGTCGGCGTGTCCTTCGATGAGGATGATGCAACGGGCGAATTGGCCTGACAGTCGTGCGACGGCTTCGAGGGTGCCATCGACGTTGGGGTCGTAGAGTTTGCCGTTGATGACGACGCCGTATTCGTTGTGAGCGGGCTCGTAGGGGTTGGCGGAGTTGGGGTAGAAGTTGATGCGGATGGTTTGGGTGAGAGGGGCTTCGGCGCCCTGGACCTTGCGGACCATGGCGGGGGTGAAGGAGGCGATGGATTCGTCCTGCTGATGCTTGAACATGCCTTCTTTGTCGATTTTCTGGATGTAGGTGAAGTCGAGGACCTTGTCGAACTCGACGGGTGCGGCGATTCGGCCGAGGACGCGGTAGACGGAGGCGGCGGACTTCCAGGTGCGTTCGAAGTTGGTGGGGTTTGAGGAATTGAGGAGGAATTGGGCGTTTTCAGCGAAGTTGGTGGGGTGAGCGTCGTTGCGCATGCCTTCGACGTCGGCGGGTTTCATGCCGAAGGCGTCGGCCATCCACTTGCAGGGCTCGACGGGGTCTTTCTTGACCATGTCCATGCCTTCGAAGATGCCTTTGATGAGGCCTTCGACGATTTCGGGATGGTCGCGGACGAAATCAGCGCGGATGGCATAGACGTCGGCGATGAGTTTGTTGGCGTCCTTGGTGCTGGAGAGGATGTGGGTCTGGGGGACGCGGTCGGCGATGTTGTAGATGTCGGGGGCCCAGGAGACGCAGGCGTCGACGGATTTGTCGGCGACGAAAGCGGCGGCGGCTTCGAAGGCGGTGGCAGTGAACTTGGTTTTGATGTCGGCGGGTTTGAGGCCGGCGGAGAGGAGGAGGGAGTTGAGGTAGTATTCGGAGGGGGAGTTTTGTGCGAGGGTGACGGTCTTGCCTTTGATGTCTCGGACGGTCTTGATGGTATTGCGGACGACGATGCCGTCGCCGCCGTTGGACCAGTCGATCTGTTGGACGATGCGTGGGGCGGTGCGGGAGTCTTTGATGAGTTCTGGGGCGAAGAGGACGAGCATATCGACGGTTCCCCAGAGGGTGTGGACTTCGCCGGCGGCGTAGGCATCGCGGGCGGCGACGGGGTCGTCCATGAGGACCATTTCGACGCGGAAGCCATACTTTTTGTAGAAGATGGAGTCGTCGTTGGGCTTGGTGCCGTGGTTGGCGGCGATGATGGGGAGCCAGCCGGACCAGATGTTGTAGGAGAAGCGGAGGGTTTTGGTGTTGTTATCCCACTTGTATTGGGAGATGCCTTTGGGCGGGGGAAGTTTGTCGCCGATGACGTATTTGTATCCCGTGACGGTGGTGACGCTGGTGGTATCGGGGCTTTCGGGTTTGGGAAGTTCGGTGGATTCAGCCCCCCCACCGGGGGCGATGGGCTTGGGGGTGGTGGATTTTCGGGTGACGATGTAGATTCCGCCGCCGACGAGGGCGAGGATCAACACCATGGAGAGGATCTTGCCGAGGGGAGTCAGTCCAGTTGAGGGAGTTGGAGATTGAGTCATAGTTCACCTAAGCGTTAGTTGTCATCTGCCAGCGAGGCGAAAGGCGGACCTACTGATTGGTTTGTTGGGCAGGGCCGATGTCTTTGGTCGCGGGTGCGGGTGCGGATTCGGTTGTGGGTGTGGCGGCGATGCCTTGAGAAGCGAGGAACTCGGCCAGCGCGTTATGTTCGAGGGCTTTGCGTTCGGATTCCTTTTCTTCGACGGCATGGATATCGACCATGTCTTTGGCGACGCGGGCCTTTCCGGCGGAGAGTTCGTAGCGTTTGTTGAGAACTTCTTCGACGGTTTTCATGGTGTCACCGAGGTCGCCGACCTTGAAGGCGACGCCGCCGAGTGCGGAGGCGGCTTCGGCCTGGGCTTCTTTGACTTTGACTTGGGAAAGCTGACGATCGAGGCGTTGGACTTTGTCTTCGAACTCTTTTTGCACGACTTTGGCTTGGCGCATGTTGGCCTGGTAGGCGTCTTCGGTTTCGGAAAGCTCCTGGGTGTCGGTGGTGAGGTCGGCCTTAAGCTCCTGGAGTTCGCGGGCGAGGGAGCCGGCCAGTTCGAGGTTGTTGGCGCGGTGATTGGCGAGGATTCGGCGTTCGAGGTCCTGCGCTTTGGTGGTTTTGGCGCGGATCTGAGCCTTGAGGCGTTCGGCGATGCCGGCAAGGCGCGCAAGGGCGCCGTTGTATTGGGCCATGCGGTCGCGGAATTCCTGCCGGGCGGCTTCCATGAGCGCTTCGGGGTTGCGCCGTTCGATGCCGCTGACGAAAAGGCTGAGGAAGCCTTTGAAGAGCCGACCGATTCGTGCGAAGATTGCCATTGCGGTTCCTGAAGTGAAAGGTTTATGGGAATTATAGCGGTGGGTGTGAGGGGCACAAGGCAAACGGAGTTATAAATCGGGGGGTGGGTTATAAAGCGGATGGGGGTTGATCGCGGCGGGGAGTTGTTATTTGTTATTTGTTATTTGTTACTTGTTATTTGTGGTTGGCGGGGCGTCTTCGGTGATGGTGATGATGGGTTTGTCGAGGAGGTAGGAGAGGGTGGCGGCGAGGTCTTTTTCGTAGGCGATTTTTGTTTTGCGCCAGTCGCGGAAACGGTCCTGGTCGAGCTTGGATTCGTCGTTCAGGCGGGCAATCTCGTCCCGTAATTGGCGGATCTGGGATTCGATTTCGGCAATGCGGCGTTGGCGAGATTCGGTGCGGGAGTCGAGCTTCTTTTGGGTGAAGGTTTCGTAGGCGTCGATTGCCTGATCCCGGGCGATGGCGTCTTTGACGAGGTCGTCGACCTGTGCTTTTTCGGTGGCGAGCAGGCCGAGAATGGCTTTCTGGATCGCCAGGCGGTCCATGGATTTAAATTGATCGGTGGCAAGTAGGGATTTGATGCGTTCGATGGTCCAGCCGTGGGGGGCTGGCTTGATGCCGGCGGCTTCGAAGATGCGGTCGAAGGTGATGGCGAGTTCGGTGGGCAGCTCGGCGAGGTTACGGACCTCTTCGCCGCGGATTTCGGTGGCCAGGTCCTTGAGGGTGATGGATCGGGCGGTGATTTTCTCCGGGGCTTCTGGGTCTTGCACCTCAACGACGCGGATGAGGCCGAGTGTACTGCCGATGGAGCTGATCCAGTTGAAGATTCCCATGATTAGACGAACCTCCGGAGTTCGTTAATACGTTGGTCGATCTGTTCCGGGGTGAGGTCCTGATAGGACGTCGGGAGAAATCGACGGTCGGTGCACTCGCGGACGGCGATGAGGTCCATGTATTGGAGTTTTCGGGTGTCGGCGCTGGGGCGGACTTCGGCGAAAGCTTGTGCGAGGAGATCTTTCAGAGCCGGGCGGGGTTCGGGGGCGAGTTCGTAGCGGCGGAGTGCGCGGACGAGGATGCCTTCGATTTCGTTGCCGCCGAGCTGGGCATTTTCGGGCAGAGGAGGGATGTCGGAGTCGGTGAGGGTGAATTTGAGTTTTCGAGCCACCGAGAGGAGCAGGACTCTCATTTCGGCTGGGGTTTGTGGTGGGAAAAGCGGGATATGGACGTCGAGACGGCCTTGGCGTTTGAGATCGACTTCGAGCAGGTCTGGGCGGGAGGTGGCGAAGACCCAGATGACTTTTCCGCGGTTTCGTGTATCGGACATTTCTTTGGCGAGGGAGGCGTAGACTCGGCCGGAGAGTCCTGAGTCGTCGCCTCCGCCGTCGCGTTTTCCGGTCATCTGGTCGGCCTCATCAACGAAGACGACGACCTGGCCGAGGGCGCGGAGGATGGCGAAGATTTTTTCGAGGTTGGATTCGGTTGCGCCGACCCATTTGTCGCGGAAGTTTTTGAAGACGACGCAGGGGATTCCGAGTTCGCCGGCCCAGCATTGGACGAGGAAGGTTTTGCCGGTGCCGATGCGTCCGGCGAAGAGGTAGCCCATGGGCAGGGCGTGGAGGGCGCCCTTTTTGATGAGCTGGGTGTCTTCGCGAAGCCAGATTTTGACGGGTTCGCAGCCGGCGACGTTGTCCAGCGTAAATGGCGATTCGAGAAATTCCAACAGTCCTTGGCATTCGCGTTCGATCATGTCCTTCTTCATCTTGGTGAGGAAGGCGGAGGTGATGGTCTTGTTGTTGTTCAGGGCCAGGGAGACGACGGTGGTGGCGCCGACGCGGCTGAGTCCGGTGAGGCGGCGGGCGAGGGTATCGATTTTGACCTCGCACTTATTGGGCAGGTCGGGCATTTTCGAGGCGGCGAGTGCCTGGAGGTAACTGAGCATTTCGTTTTCGTCGGGGAGGGGGATTTTGAGCTTGGAGGCGTGGGGGTTGTTGACGATGAGGTCGTTCAGGTCGTGCAGTTGTTCGGTGAGGAAGATGGTGACGATGTTGGATTGAAGGACGGCGGGGTCGTTGGCCCAGCCGAGGGCTTTGACGACGTTGGCGGAGAAGTCTCCGCCGAGTTGAATGGCGTCGCCGTGGGGTACGACGAACTCGGCGAAGTCGATGACGATGGCGATGCGGGAGGGGCACTTGGCCTTGGCGATGGTTTGGAGGTTGAGGGTTCGGAGGAGGTAGCGGTCGAGCAGTTCCATGGCTTTGCCGGGTTCGCGGATCTGGGCAAGGGTTTGGGCCTCCGTGCCCGCGAATTGTTCGAGCCAGTCGCCCCAGTCGTCGGCGCCGCGAGCGGGTCGGATGCCTTTGCCGCGATCGTAGTGGAGGACGACGTCGTAGCTTTCGAACATGACGTCGTTGAGGAAGGACTTGAGAGGGAGGAGCCTGGTGGTGTTGGCGACCGCCGCAGGGACGACGTCGAAGATATTGCCGTGGAGGATGAACTGCGCGACGGAGCCTGACTTGAACAGGTCGCGCATTTCCTGTGCCCAGGCGGGAAGATCGCTGGTCATTGGGTTTCCTTTGCAGTGGGGATGGGGATTGCGGGGGGTTCGGCGAGGAGGTCTTCGACATTGCCGTAGACTTGCTGTTGCTCGCGGATCCACTGGTTGGTGTTTCCGAGGGTGGTGGCGATGGCGTCGATGCGTTGGGAGACGGCGGCGGGGTCGGTGGAGATGACGGCCTGTTCGCGGATGAGTTCGACCTGTTGTTCGATGCGCATCAGCTCGGCGTCGAGGAAGGCGAGCTTGTCGCGGGCTTCCCTTTGTCCTTGGAGTCGCTGCTGGAGGATTTCGATCTGCCCGGAGTATGAGCGGCGGAGTTCTTCGGTGATGGAGGGGTCTTTGAGGAGTTGTTCGAGGCGGCGTTTTCGGTCGTCGAGGAGTTCCCCGCCCTGGCGGAGGGGCGAGGCTGCGTCGCGGAGGATTTTGTAGATGGATTGGCGCATGAGGAGCAGTCGCAGGTACATCCAGAGGAGTCGCCCGAGGCCTTCGGATTGGGTTTCGAGTTGGACGGAGGGGTCGGAGGATTGTTGTTGGGAGAGTATGGATTGGCAGCGGGATTCGAGGTTTCGGAATCGGTCCTGATCGGGTGGGGTGAGGGAGGCGGTGAGCGAGTGGAGTCTCGATTGCCACTGGCGGCGGGCTTCGAGGAGTTGTGAGCCGTTAACGACGTTTTGGAAGCGCAGGTTGGTGGAGAGGATGTAGAGGTAAGCCAGTTCCAAGCCAACGCCGAGAAGCCAGAAACCGGGATTGAGGACACCCAGAAAGGCGAAGGCGCCCAGGCCGATCCAGTTGGGAGGGACGAACATGCCGATGGGTCGGGCATTGAAGGCGGAGCGGATGTAGTCCCAGAAGCTTAGTTTCATGGCTGATGCTGGGGGGTAAGGTAGCGGAGTTTGGGGGGAAGCACAACGGAAAGCAAGTTGATAGTTGTTAGTTGCCAGTTGTTAGTTGCCAACGTTTGGGTGTTATTGGTTATTTGTTATTCGTTGGGATTTGGGGGGCGCTGACGCGGCGAAAGGCTTCGGTGACAACCTTGACCGCGTTTTTGAAGTCGGGTTGTTCCTGTGCGATCAAGGGAGGGATGCCGGCGGTGGGGGGAATGGCATCGCGGATGTCGTAGGCGATCTGGCCTGGGGCGCGGGAGAAAATCCAGACGCGCTCGGAGAGGTAGACGGCCTCGGTGATGCTGTGGGTGATGACGAAGATAGTGGGCTGGACGCGGTACCAGAGGTTGACGATGAGTTCCTGCATCTCGAGACGGGTAGGCTCATCGAGGGCGGAGAAAGGCTCGTCCATGAGGATGATGGGGGGTTCGAGGGCGAGGGTGCGTGCGATGGCGACGCGCTGCTGCTGGCCGCCGGAGAGCTGGTGGGGGTATTTGTATTCGTGTCCATCGAGGCCGACCTCGTGGACGAGGCGCATGGCGCGGTCGCGGCGGTCGGTGGAGGAGAGCGGCATGGTTTTGTGGTTGATTTCCATGCCGAACATGATGTTCTTGAGAACGGAGAGGTGAGGGAAGGAGGAGTATTGCTGGAAGATCATGCCGCGGTCGCGTCCGGGGCTGGTGATGGGTTTATTGCGGACGAGGACTTGGCCGTCGGTGGGTTTCTGGAATCCGGCGATACAGTTGAGGAGGGTGGATTTGCCGCAGCCGGAGGGGCCGACGATGGCGATGAACTCGCCGCGGCCGGGGATGTCTTCGATCTTGAAGGAGATGTCGTTGATGGCGGTGAACGAGCCGAAACGGACGGAAAGATTGGAGCACTCGACGACGGGGGGCGCGGGTGGGGGTTTGAGGGTGGTCATGCGGATTTCCTTTGGTAGGGGAAGAGGAGTTGTCCGAGGCGGCCCCAGATCAGGTCGGAGACCCAGGCGATGAGGGTGATGAGGACGATGATGAGGTAGATGTGTTCACGGGGGCCACGGCGTTGGGAGATGCCGATGAGCGCGCCGAGGCCGTCTTCGATGAGGAACATTTCGACGAAGACGAGGTAGGTCCAGCCGACGCCGAAGGCGAGGCGCATGCCTTGCCAGATGGAAGGGAGGGCGACGGGTATGAGTACGCGGCGGATGATTTGGAGGCGGTTGGCGCCGAGGGTGTAGGCGGTGCGGAGGTAAACATCGCCGACGGAGTCGATGGCGGCGACGATCTGGGGCAGGAGGTAGATGCCGAAGGCAAGGGCGAGGAAGACGACTTTGTGGCGTTCGCCGATGCCGAGCAGGAGCATCATGATGGGCGCGAGTGCGACGATGGGGATGTAGGCGCAGGCGGTGGCTGAGGGGGCGAAAAGCGCGCGGATGGAGCCAAAGGAGGCCATCAGGATGCCGAGGGGCAGGCAGATGGCGACGGCGAGCAGATAGCCGAGCGCGACGCGGCGGAGTGAGACGATCGCGTTGTGGACAACGTCGCGGCTGGTGAAGAGTTCGCTGACGCTGTTGAGGACTTCGACGAGGCTGGGGAGGCTGGAGGGGCCCTTGATGCGTTCTTCAGGGGCGCCGCGGGTGATGAACCACCACAGGGCGATAAGGGCGAAGACGGGGACGAGGCCGAGAACGATGCTGGCGGTGCGAGGGACGCTGCCGCGGATCTGGAGGAGCCATTGGGGAAACATGGCGAATGAGCGTACACGCAGGTGAAGGGGTGTCAAATGCGTATAAAGATTCTGCCGTGTTGTAATCGGGGACTAATCGGGGGTGAGGATTCTCTGGTAGATGGCGAGAGACTGTTCGGCGATCTGGGGCCAGAGGTAGCGGGAAGCGACGAGTTGTCGGCCGGCTTGTCCCATGGCGAGGCGTCGCTGGGGATCGGAGAGCACGCGCTCGAGGGCGGCGGCGATCTGGGGGGCATCGAGCGGGACGGCCTCACCGGCGCCAGCCAGTGGGACTTCCGGGAAGTTGCATTGATGACTGATGACGACGGGAACGCCGCAGCCGAGCGCCTCGGCAATCGCAACGCTGAATCCTTCGAGGCGGCTGGGCAGACAGTAGCAGGCGGCATCGGCCAAAGCCGCCTGCTTCAGCGAGCCGTAGAGCGGGCCGAGCATGTGGACGCGGTGAGTGAGTCCGGCGTGGGCGACGCGGCGGGAAAACGGCGCCTGTTCGCCGGCGTCGGGTCCGACGATGACCAGTTGCACCTGCGGATTGCTCTGCGTCAGGATGGCGAATGCATCGGCGAGGTAATCCAGTCCCTTGACGTGGTGCAGCCGTCCGATGAAGAGGATGAAAGGGCAGCCCTGGAGTTGGGGGTAGGCGGCGTGGAAGCTGCCGGGCAACGGCGAGGAGGAAACCTCTTCGAGGAACAGGCCGTTGGGCAATATGACGCTGGGGACGTTGAGGCGGAGATCGAGGACGGCTTGGCATTCATGCTCGTTGAGGCAATGGATGGCGGCGGCGTGTGTCAACATGCTGCGATAGCCGAAATACATCGCGATCTGCTTTTTGGGCCATTTGTTGTCCAGGCATGCGCGGTGGAGCATGCTGTGGGGGGCGAGGAGGTAGGGATGCCGGAGGCGCCGGGCGGCCTTCGAGGCCGCCAGCGAGGTGGCGCACCAGACGCCATGCAGGTGCAGCGCGGTAGCCGGGCGCTCGCGGATGAACTGGTCCACGGCAGCGCGGGCTCGGCGACCGACGAGAAACTCGAATCGTGATGACGGGGCCAGCAAGTGGCAATGCACCAACTGCCGATGCGGCACTGCGGCGTATGCCTGCTCGATCTGCGTCTGCGCGTGGGGACTGGCATAGGTGAGGATGTGGACCTCATGGCCGAGTGCGGCCTGAGCGGCGGCGAGACGATAGACCACCATGGGCAGCCCGCCGACAGCGGGATCGAGAGTCGGCGTGATATGTAAGATCTTCATAGCCCGTCCCCCTTTCGTTGCCCGTCATAGGACAGCAGGGGCATCATACTTGGCCGAGCCGAGATTCGCCAGCAACTCGTGGTAACGGCGCGTGAGATGGGTTCGGGCGTGGTGTGCGACGACCTAGTGGCGGGCGTTGCGGCCGTAGATGGCGAGGCGGTCGGGGTCGTTGCAGGCTTCAAGGAAGGCGGCGGCCATTTGCTCGGGGGAGTCGGGGGGGACGCAGAATCCGCAGTGGGCGGCGGGGTGGTTGGGGGTTTGGCGGAGGATGCGGTGGCAGAGGGCTTGGGCGTCGGGGAGGCGGCCCGCGTCGAGGAGGGCGAGGGCGTGGGAGATGGTGTCGGGGGGCATGGTTGGAGTGAGGATACCTGAGGCGAAGCGTTGGTGCACCCCCGTTGGCAGTAGGCGGCAAAGGGGATGCGGTGCGGGAAAAACATTAAGCGGAGGGGGTAGGAGGCGTAAGGTGAGCATTGGGAGGGGTTTGGGTGTTTTAGGGGTGGTTCTTTGGGTCAAAAAACCGCGCAAAACCGCGCAAAACCGCGCAAAACCGGGCAAAAGCGGGCAAAAGCGGGCAAAAGCGGGCAAAAGCGGGCAGAAATGATTCCCGGAATTGGCAGGCACAGATTCAGAGTGGCAGCGGGGCGGTATTCGGTTTTGAGAGAGC
>JAPLNB010000173.1 GCA_026693085.1 Planctomycetota bacterium
GGGAGGTGAGGAGGAATTTGGACTTGGTTTGGGTGGCGGAGCGGAGGAAGTCGCGGAGTTCTTGTTGCTCGGGGTCGGTCCATTGGGATTGGGAGCCGGCGGGGAAGCCGGCGATCGGCTCGATGTTGTCCCAGATCCAGAGGACGGGGGCTTGGTTGAGGATTTGGAGGGCGATGTCGCGGCGTTGGGGGTCGGTGAGGGCAAGCCAGTGGATGTTGTTCTGTTCGAGGGCGTCGTTGAAGACGGTGCCGAGGGTATCGAGGACGCGGGGGAGGGTGAGGTGTTGTTGGAAGGAGGTGAAGAGGATGGGGCCGTGGACGCCGCCGGTGAGGGCGTACCAGCGGGCGAATTCGGCGGCGGTGGTGGTTTTGCCGGAGCCGGCGAAGGCGTGGAGCAGGACGATGCGTTGCGTGTCGAAGGCGCGATCGAGGGCCAGGAGCGTTTCGTCGCGCCCAAAGAAGCCGATGTCAGGGCGAGGGGGGAGGTTGATCTCGCCCTGGGAGGCACGCGTGGGTTTGGTGGTCAGCGTAAGGGTGTGTTGGTCCGGGGAGGGGAGCTTGGGGAAGAGCGAGAGCGGGACGGCTTCGTAGATGACGGGGACCGGCCAATCCTGGAGGGGGATGGGGTCGAAAGCGATTTCGCGGAGGGGTTGGGCGGCGAGTTGTTTGCGGCCGAGGGTGACGGCCTGGCCGAGGGAGTGGCCTTGGGCGAGGGCGGCGTAGAGGTCGGCGACGAACTGGGCGCCGGTGACGACATAGAGGTTGTAGCGCATGGCAAGGACGCCGGAGACGCCTTCGTGGATGATCTCCTGGGCGAGCGTGCCAAAGGCGCGGATTTGGGTGTGGGGGTCGGGGTGGGTTGCTGGGGTCGGGCTTCGGGTATCGGAGGGGGTGGGAGGGGGGTCGGCGTAGGCGGAGCGGCAGGAGTTGAGCAGGAGGATGGGGACGCGGGTGTCGGCGAGGAGCCGGCCGAGGGTGGGGCCATCCACGAGTTGGACGTTTTCCTTGACAGCGGGGTTTTCGAAGGCGAGGTAGCCGTGGGAGCCTTCGCGGGGCCCGGTTAGGAGGAGGGCGCTGAACTGTTTGAGCAGGTCGGAGAGTTTGGTGTCCGGTGATTCAAGGTAGGTGCCGTGGCCATCGAAATGGACGGCGTGGTACGGGGTGTTGTTGGCGTGGGCGTCGCGGAGTTTCTTGGCGAGTTGTTCGAAGGTGGGAGGGCGGAGCACTTCGAGTTTGAAATTGGCGCGGGCGTCGTCGGTGAGGCCTTTGAGGATGTAGGCGGCGACGGAGCGGAAGGGGACGTCTTCGTCGGCGTTGGGGCGGCAGATGACCAGGAGGATGCGGATCGGGCCGGGGGTGGGTTCGGGGAGATATTGGGATCGGGCGGGGTTGGGGAGTGTGCGGACGAAAGAATGGGCATGGAGGGCAAGTGGAGAGTCGGTTTTGGGATCGCGGAGGAGTTCCCAGGGGATGGAGGCGGCCTCGTGGACGGAGGTGATGATTTCGATGCGGGTGTCGGGGAGGTGGTCGCGGAGTTGGGTGAAAAGGTCGTGCGGGTCGCCGGGAGGAAACAGGGAGGTGAAGAGTTGGCGGCCGAGGTCGGCCAGGCGCGCTTCGACACGCGCGGCGATGGTGGGGGCCGGGTCGAGGGGGTATTGGAGGTAGTCTTCGAGATACCAGCGGAGGTCTTCCTGGTCCTGGGGGGTGAAATCGAATCTGAGGTCGATGGCGGGCGGCTCTTTGGGGGGTTGGTTGGGGATTTCGAGGCGAAGACTGACGCGGGAATGGCCGGCGTGTTCGTCGGATTGAGTGATGCGAAGCGTACGCATGGCCGGCCCCTGGGTTGGAGGAGTCAGTTGATATTGGAAACCTGAGAGGCATTATAGAAGGAATTGGGGGGTGGGAGCAAGGGGATGAGCAAGGAAAAGGAACGGTAGGCGGGAACGATGAACGATGAACGATAAATGATGAACGATGAAACCGGGGGCGGTTAGGGGATGATGGCGTCGGCTTTGATTTCGATTTGGGCGTCGGTGTCTACCTACCCTCTGTTCTCCTACCATTCTCCTGGGCATGGTGTATATTCGGAGGTGATGGCGAGCCGCACTGCCAGAACGCGGGGTCTTTTAGAGTTTCCCCTGTTCCTTGCGATGGTCGATCACGCGGACGGCTTTGCCCATCGAGCGTTCGAGCGTCTGCGGATCGACCAGTTCGACCTTCACGCGGATGCCGGTGATGGCGTGAATCTCGCGGTCGATGCGATCGTGAAGCGCCTGCATCTGCGCCATCTTGTCGGAGAAATCCTGCCGCCGCATCTCGACGCGCACGACCACGTCGTCGAGCGCGCCGGGGCGATCGACCTCAATGACGTAGTGCGGCGCCGTCCCCTCGACCCGCAACAACGCTTCCTCGATCTGCGATGGGAAGACGTTCACCCCGCGGATAATCAGCATGTCGTCGGTGCGCCCGACGACCCGGCTCATGCGCACGCTCGTTCTGCCGCAGGGGCATGGCGAAGGGTCCAGACACGCAATATCGCGAGTGCGATACCGGATGACCGGCATCGCCTGCTTGGTCAGCGTCGTGAAGACCAGCTCGCCGGCCTCGCCGGCCTTGACCGGCTCCAGCGTCTTGGGGTTGAGGCATTCGACAATAAAATGGTCCTCCTGGATGTGCATTCCCGTGCGAGCCGCGCAGTCGCCGCTGACGCCGGGGCCCATCACCTCGCTCAGGCCGTAGTTGTTGAACGCCAGCATGCTGAATTCCCGTTCCATCTCCGTGCGCATTTCCTCGGTCCACGGCTCGCCGCCGAAATGGCCGAACTTGAGCGGCAGCGCTTTCGGGTCAATCCCCTGCTGGCGCGAGACCTCGGCGATGTGCAGAGCATAGCTCGGCGTGCAGACCAGCACCTGTGCGCCCAGGTCGGTAATGAGCATGATCTGCCGCGGGGTATTGCCGCCCGCGGCGGGGACGATGCCGGCGCCCACTCGCTCGACGCCATAGTGCAATCCGAATCCGCCCGTGAACAGGCCATACCCGAACGCAATGTGCACCAGGTGTTCGCTGCGCAACCCCCCCGCCACCAGGAAGCGCGCGCACAGGCCGGACCACGTCAGCAAGTCCTGCTTGTTGTACGCGACAAACGTGGGTTTGCCGGTCGTGCCGGACGAGCCGTGGATCCTGGCAATGTCCGCTCGCGGCACCGTGACGAACCCCAGCGGGTAATGCTGGCGCAGATCCTCTTTCGTGGTGAACGGCAGCCGGCGGATATCATCGAGCGCTTTGATCGAGTCCGGCGACAGGCCGCATTTGCTGTACGCTTGCTTATAGAAGGGCACATTCGCGGTCCGCGCAACCGTCTCGCGCAGCCGATTCAGTTGCACACCTCGCAGATCCTCCCGCGACATGGTTTCATCGCGATCCCAGATCCGATTCTCACAAACGAACGGGCCCATAATTCCGCCTCACTATTGCGCCCCATTCCCACACAGCACTGGCAGCATATCGCATCAGCCGGCGTTCGCCGAATCGCACGACTCGGCATGTCGGCAGCCGCCGCACTTCTCCGCCGCCGCCTTCTCATACTCCTTGATCTTTCCCGCCGCCAGCAGGCACGGCCGCCGAGCAATCAGCACCGTCAGATCGTTGCTGGCCAATCGCTCCTTCATGAGCTTCTCGAAGGCATCGGGATCGGGTGTCGGGTCAATGACGTGCACGTTTTTCACGCCCAGCGACCGCGCCAGATCCTCCAGCCGCACCTTCCCGGTCGGGTCGTGGTTCAGCGTGCGACCGGTTCCCGGGTGCTCCTGCTGGCCGGTCATGGCGGTCGTGCCGTTGTCGAGAATGACCAGCACATGCCCAGTTTTCGGCGGGTTGTAGATCATCTCAACCAACCCGCTGATTCCGCTGTGGACGAATGTGCTGTCGCCGATCACACTCACCACCCGCCGAGCCTCGTTCTCCGGCAGGACATGCCGAAGCCCCAGCCCGACGCCGAGGCTCGCGCCCATGCACACGCACGTGTCCATCGCCTCGAACGGCGGCAGGACCCCCAGCGTGTAGCACCCGATATCGCCGGCCACGATCAGATCCAGCTTGCGGAAAATCTCAAAGACCGTCCGGTACGGGCACCCGGGGCACAACTGCGGCGGCTTCCCACGCGGCGGGACCGGCTCCGGTGATTCGTCCCGGTTGATGATCCGCGTCACCCGCTCAACACTCAGCTCGCCGAAGCGGTACATCTCCGCCTTGCCGTCCACCGCGATCCCCGCGGCCCGGATCGACTCCACCAGGTATGGATCGCCCTCCTCGATCACCAAACACCTCTCCACACTCTGGGCAAACCCCCGGATCAATCTCATCGGCAGCGGATGCACCGTCCCCAGTCTCAAGAAACTCGCCCCCGGCGCCGCCTCCATCGCGTGCATCACTGTAATCCCGTTCGCGATGATCCCCAGCGACTTCTCGCCAACCACCCGCTGGTTCAACCCGCATCCCTCCGCCCACTGCGCGATCTCGGCCAATTTCTGCCTCAGCCGCCGATGCGCCGGCCTCGCATACGCCGGAATCATCACCCGCCCCTTGATGTCCCGATCGAACCGTGGCGCACTCGCTTTCCCATTCGACCCCCGCCGCGATACCAAAGTCTTCGAATGACATATCCGCGTCGTCATCCGCAGGATCACCGGGATATGCCACTTCTCCGACAGCTCCACCGCCGCAAAAAAAAAGTCGTACGACTCCTGCGAATCCGAGGGCTCGATCATCGGCACGGCGGCCGCCACCGCATACCGCCGGCTGTCCTGCTCGTTCTGGCTCGACGACATCCCCGGATCATCCGCCGCCACCACCACCAACGCCCCGCTCACACCCGTATAGGCCGCCGTGAACAGCGGGTCCGCCGCCACGTTCAGCCCCACATGCTTCATCGTGATAAGCACCCGCCCCCCGCCAAACGCCGCCCCCAAACCCACCTCCATCGCCACCTTCTCATTCGGCGACCATTGCGCATTCCCACCCAGCGCGCTAAACGCCTCCAATATCTCCGTCGATGGCGTCCCCGGATATCCCCGCCCCAACGCGATCCCCGCATCAAACGCCGCCAACGCCACTGCTTCATCGCCGCTCAACAACATGCGATCCATCGGACTCATCGTCTCTTCTCCCGAACGACCGGGAAGCAACGTCCCATCCGCGCGGATGTGACCAACTCGCCCAGCCGCACAATCCCCATGCCCAAGGGCCGCCAATACAGATTAAGCAGAATATCCCACCCCCATGCGAATGCAACCATACCAGACGCGCTCGCTCGCCTGAAACGTATTCGTTATTTGTTATTCGTTATTTGTTATTTGTTATTCGTTATTCGTTATTTGTTGTTGGTAACTCGTCCTTCGCCGCCGCCTCTTTATCCTCCAACGCTCCGCGAATAACAAATAACAAATAACCAATAACACCTTGGTGAACGTTCATGGACCCTATCCGCGGTTTTCGCTTGCCCGATGCGTCCTACGGCTTAGACTGGCCCCTGCAGCAGGTGAGCTAATCGGAAAGGACTGCCTATGTTCTCAAGGATACTTGCCATCGGCTTTGCGATCTGCTTTCTGTTAGCGCCTACGCTCCACGCGGCGGTTGCCAAGCAGATTCTCCGCTCGAATTCCGCCGCCGTGAATATCCTCAAACCCGACGGCTTTCGGCCTTATGAACTGGGCTTCGCGCTCGATGCCGGAGTGTTCGTCTGCGACAACGGCGTCATCGCCGCCGCCCGCGGGGTCTGTCAGACCATCACCCTGAACCAGAAAGTGCCGCAGCCCATCGTCGCCAGCGCCTCCAGCAAAGCGGACAACGTCTCGGGCGGCAAAGACCCCGACTACTCGATCTATCTCGACCTGATCTACATGGATGGCTCGCAGCTCTGGGGCCAATCCGCTTCCTTCGACACCGGCACTCACGACTGGCAAACCCGCCAGGTCCGCATCGTGCCCGAAAAACCCGTCAAACAGGTCAGCTTCTACCTCCTTCTCCGCCACCACTCCGGAAAAACTCTTTTCAAAGACGCCCGCCTCGCCCAGCTCGACATCCCCCAAGGTGCCGCCCCCTTCGATGGCCTCGCCGTCGCACTCACACCCGGCGTAACCGGATTCGCCGCTCGCGACGTCGCCGCCGACTCCGACTTCGTTTCCTTCACAGACGGCCAATCCCTCAGCCTGAAATTGGAAACCCGATCCACCCCCCAAGCCTCCGCCACCTTCCACCAAGCCCGCCTCACCAACACCACCGGCAAAGACCGCGCTATCACCTTGATCTACACACTCGCCCTCCCCGGCAACGGATGGCAATGGCTCGCCGGCCCCCGCACCACCCAGCCCACCCAATCCCCGCGCGACTACCATGCCCTCTCCGCCGGCCGGTTCTCCCGCGATCCGCTCGCCGCGGTCGGCCGCGACGCCAAGGGCCACTCAATCATCCTCGACATGGCACATCCTGCCATCTTCCGCCTCGGCTTCTCCGCCGCCACCAACGAACTCTACATCGCCTACGACCTCGCCCTCACACCCGAGAAGCCCTCCGCCGACTTCCGCTTCGCCGTCGCCTCCTTCGATCCCGCCTGGGGCTTCCGCGGCGCCGTCGCCACCATGTACGAGTCGTTTCCCGAGCACTTCCGCTGCCGAACCCCCCGCCAAGGGGTTTGGATGCCCTTCCACAAAATCAGCAAGGTCGAGAACTCCGAGGACTTCGGCTTCGCATTCAAGGAAGGCAATGACGAAACCGCCTGGGATGACGCCCACAACATCACCACCTTCCGCTACACCGAACCGATGACTTGGTGGATGAGCATGCCCAAGGAGATGCCCCGCACCCTCGACGCCGCCCTCGATCACGCCAAGCAGCTTGCCGCCAAAGCCGATAAGAACGCCCAAGCATTGCTCACCAGCGGCTACCACGACGAACAGGGCCGATTGGTCGCGCGCCTGCTCAACACCCCCTGGTGCAACGGCGCCGTCTGGAGCATGAACTCCTCGCCGGATCACAAAGGCGCCGTCACCGACTTCAAGAACAAATGGAACCCCGCCCTGCGCAATCAACTCTACGGCCCCGCTCGCAAGGCCGACCTCGATGGCGAGTACATCGACTCCGTCGAAGGCTACGTCACCGACGAATACGACTTCCGCCGCGAGCACTTCGCCACCGCCGGCACCCCCCTGACCTTCTCACCCCAGACCGTTCGCCCCTCGCTCCACCGCAGCCTGATCGCGTTCGAATACGTCCGCGCCATCGCGGCCGACCTGCACGGCATGAACAAGCTGATGATGGCCAACGGCACGCCGGATCGCATCTGCTGGCTGGCCCCCCTGCTCGACGTCATGGGCACCGAAACCGATTGGAACCCCAACAAGCAATGGCGGCCGATGCCCGATTCCGAGCTGATGTACCGCCGAGTCCTCTGCGGCCCAAAGCCCTACTGCTTCCTCATGAACACCAACTTCGACAACTTCCCCTACGAGCTGACCGAGAAGTTCATGAAGCGATGCCTGGCCTACGGAATGTTCCCCGGCTTCTTCAGCGCCGACGCCTCCACCGGCCACTACTTCTCCCGCCCCAACCTCTACAACCGCGACCGCCCGCTCTTCAAGAAGTACATCCCCCTCTGCAAGCTCGTCGCCGAAGCCGGCTGGCAACCCATTCCCCTCGCCCGCTCCAGCAACGAGAAAGTCTACGTCGAGCGCTTCGCCCGCAAATACCTCACCCTCTTCAACGACTCGCCACAGCGTATATCCACCACAGTCAAACTGCTCGGCCTCACCCCTCGCGGCCAAACCGACCTCGTCCACAACAAAGCACTGTCGTGGCAAGCCAATTCAACGGACATCACCCTCGATCCTGAAGACGTCGCGGTGCTCGAGGTTCAGTAGCCTCACCGCCGCCGGCGTGTCAGCACAATCGCCCCCACGCCCAGCCACAGCATCCCCGGCTCCGGCACCGTCGGGTCCACCACCGCACCACCCGGATAGCTCAGGCCACTGGCGATCACGTCACGGTCCACGCCATCCACGCTGCCCCGGTACAGCAGTGTAGTGTCGGCCCAGTAGAGCATCTTGCCAATCGGATCGAGCGCCAAGCCGGTCGGAGCAAGCAGCCCGCTCTTGATCGTCTCGATCTCCGACCCATCCAGATTCGACCGCTTGATCATCCCCGCAAACAAGCTGTCAATGTTCGGATCGACATACCCCCAGTACATCTTGCCCGCCCCCAAATCCAGCGCCAGCCCCGTCGTCGGCCCGCCCATATCGTTGATTAGTTTCTCAACCTTCGACCCGTCCAGATTGGCCCGCTGCACCGCCGGCAGTCCGAAATCGTTGTAGTTGCGGGTCCAGTACATCTTCCCGCCCGCCAGGTCCAGCGAAATGCCGCCCGGCGAAGGCAGCCCCTCCACAAGCATCAGCATGCCCCCGCCGTTCACATCCGCCTGTTCGATGCTCGTCGAGTCCGTCCAGTACATCTTCGCCGGAAACTTTCCCCTCGCTGGCTGAAGCGCAATGCTCGTCGGCGGCGACCACAGCGACATCAGCGTGTCCTGTCCGCCACCCTCCAGATCCGCCACCCAGATCCGACCCGTCGGCCCCGGCGCCCCCAGCGGCAAATCCCCCGTCATGTACATCTTCCGCTCGACCAGATCCAACGCCATGCCGTTAACAAACGCCGGCGGCAGCGCCTTCGCGTCCGATCCATCCAGATTGGCCTTCCAGACCTGCCCCGCGCTCGTCCAGTAGACCGCACCACCCCAAGCCTCCGCCCCAAGGCCAAATCCAATCACCGCGGCCAACGCCACCATCCACAGATTCACGCGTTTCATCGGCTCCTCCGGCTCTGCTGAGCGACACCCGCGACATGCCCCCGTACACTCCTCCTGCCCTTCCAACAGCAACCCATTATCCCCCACGCTTACCCGTCAAACAACATAAAAACACCGCCCCGCATCCCCCCATTTGTGCCTCCGTGCCCCGGTGCCTTGATGCCTTCGCCCCAATCACACCTGCGGCGCACCGGGTTTCTTCTTGTAGACCCAGTCATAATACTCCCGCATCTTCAGGTCCTTCGCCGCCGGCTCATCCACAAAAACCTTGGTGTGCGCGTGCATCTGCAG
>JAPLNB010000174.1 GCA_026693085.1 Planctomycetota bacterium
CAGCGCCGAATGGCCCTTCGAGTGAAGACGCGGTGAGAGCAATTGGGCCTTGATGCCAGAGGCTCATCTATGAGTGACCGGGACGGATGAGGCACGACAAGCCTCTGCCTGATGCCCTGGATCCGGGTTGTGAACCCGGAGCCGACTGTCACAGGGAGTTTGGCGCTCCACGACACCACCGACTCCAGTCCGAAGCGGATCCGTCACCTCCGCCCGAAACCATTGTGGCGTTCTTGTAGCGTTTCAAGACCGCTCTATGACGAAACGGTTCATCAGTATCAGCGTTCATCGGCAAGTCCCCCCACCTGAGACCGGAGTCCTGACATCTGTCAGTTCACGGCACGTTGAACCCAGCAAGAGCTGCCACACGGCGTATAACGCGGCGAATAGCGCCTACCCCTATTATTAAGCGGAAAACGAAGGTTTAGACCGGGAACACTCGAGGATCAGTCTCCGAGCCCCAGAACGCGATGAAGTGAGTTTCGTGCCTGTTTTTCCGGGTTATTCTGAAGAGGCCGAGATCGGATTCGAACCGATGAATAACGGATTTGCAATCCGTCCCCTTAGTCCACTTGGGTACTCGGCCCTAAGCTTCTGCCCTACAAGCACTTGCGATGATTTTCTCTGCCGCTCATTGCCAGTGCGTGCAAGTCATTGTCGGCGGAAGGATTGTAACAGGAACCACCGTCATGACAAGCGCCTGCGCCCGAATCGCCCGCCGTGCCGTTCAACGCCAGTGATTGCCCCTCAGCGGTCGGGCCATGGTCCAACCTATGGTCCGCGCTTTGGCAACATTGCGACAGAGGCAACGGCGTATCGGTCGGGCCGGTCTTGACGGCCTGCTGAGCCAGCGATTGAGGCATGCCTTTCCGGCTCAAAGCAGAATTCTCCCAAGAATGGAACGGCACCCTATCTACCGGCTAGGTAACCTCTCTGCAATGCCTCATCCTTTCTTGGCATATACTCCAACAATGAGTAGAGTCGGGCGGCACCGACCCTGCTCCTCTCAGTGAAGTAGATTGGGGCCCGTCGCAAGAGACCGGGCTCCAACAACGTTGTGTCATGCGTTGTGAAAATCAGTTGCCCGCCTTTCGGGTTCATCTTCGGGTCCTGAACCATCTGAAGTAGCTTCCTGCTGAGGAGCGAATGCAGGCTGTCGTCACGCTCGTCTACGATCACCGTGCCCCCCTTCCAAATGGTGCCATAGTACGAACGTAACAGGCTGAGCAACTGCTTGGTCCCGTCGAATTCTCGATCAAGACTCCAACGGATCATTTCCCCGGTGCTACGCACCCGATGTGCCGCCTCGATAACAGGGCTCCCCCAGATACAACTACGCGACCTCGCCTGCCTCTGTTTTGCATCATCGACACAATACTACGGCCAAATGTGCGGAGAATCCGCAATGGCCGCCTGTCAATTGCATTTGCATCATGCCTTTTACCCGACCAGCGCACTTTCCCGCACTTCTCCCCCAGGGTGGTTTCAGGGTACCCGCCGGGGGGTCGCCGGGGGGGGCCACGGGGAGCCAGATCGACCTCGTCCCAAGCTCCCTTTCCTTGACATCGCCCCCTCCCCCCGCCGATCATAAAATCCCCTATGAGCTCCGCCATCATCCTCCAGCACGTCCCCTTCGAAGGCCCATGCCGAATTGTCCCTGTCCTCCGCGATTTCGGCATCCCCCTCCAGATCCGCCACCTCTACCGCGGCGACGAAGTCCCCTCCCGCCTCGACCAACTCCGCCTCCTCATCATCATGGGCGGCCCCATGGGCGCCGCCGACATCGCCAACCCCAATTACCCCTTCCTGGCCCAGGAATTAGAACTCCTCAAACGCCTCGTCGCCGCCGACCGCCCCGTCCTCGGCATCTGCCTCGGCGCCCAGCTCCTCGCCCTCGCCGCCGGCGCCAAAGTCTACCCCAACCCCACACCCGAAATCGGCTTCGCCCCCATCACCCTCCCCTTCCCAGGCGGCACCGAGCCCATCATGATGGGCCTCATCGACGGAACCCCCATGTTCCACTGGCACTTCGACACCTTCGACCTCCCCAAACTCCCCTCCCCGCCACCTCCCCAAAAAAACGCTCTCCCATCTCCACCCCCACCTATTGGCAACGTCCTCCTGGCCTCCACCCCCACCTGCAAAAACCAGGCATTTCGCTTCAAAAACCGACTCCTCGGTTTCCAATTCCACTTCGAAATGGACGAGGCCGGCATCGAAGCGATGCTGTCCAATGGCCGGCAAACCATTCTCCAAGTCCTTGGCCCTGATGGAGAAACGAAAATCCGCGACGACACCGCCAAGCTCTACACCCGCCACCACCGCCTCGGCGACCGCGTCCTCCGAAACCTGGTGCAGTACCTGAAACTGTATTAATCAGCCCCCAGTACAGGCGCACTGGCAACTGGCAACTATTAACTGGCAACTGATTTACATGCTCAATGCCTTGGTCCACTGGTATCGCGGCGAGCCTGACCAGCCCTACGTGCGGCCCTGGGGCCTCGCCACGCCCGTCCTCGTCTTGATCGTCTGCCTGCCCCTCCTTCGACCCTTGCGCCGGCCAGAAGTTACGCTCATGTCCGACAACGAGCTGGCCCGCCTCGCCACCGTCCAATCCCTGGTCGAACACCAAACCCTCGCCATCGACCAAAGCTCTTTCCGCCCCAGTCCCGAAATGGTCACCCGCATCCACGCCACCTCCAGTGCTTCCTATAGCAAGCAACCCCCAGTACTTGCAGTACTTCTGGCCGGACCATACTGGCTCATGCATCGCTTCGGCCTCACTTTCGACAAGAACATGGCGCTCGCCAGCTTCCTACTCACACTCTTGGGCGCCACGCTCCCCGTTGCCATGGCCGCGGGGCTTATCTATAGACTGGGCCGACTCTTCGAACTGCGGCGACCCTGGCGGACACTCCTGGCATTCGCCGCCGTCTTCGGCAGCGGCCTGGTCAGCTACGCAACCGTCCTCAACACCCACGCACCCGCCGCCGCCCTCATCCTCGCCACCTGTGGCTCCCTCTTCCACGCCGGCATGGCTCGAAAACGCAGCCAAAGCCACGCCTGGCTCGTCCTGGCCGGTATGGTCGCTGGCCTCGCCGCCGTCATCGACTTCTCCGCGTTTGTCTTCCTCTTCATGCTCGCGTTCGTGATCCTCGCCATGCGCTGGCCGGTCTCCTCGCGCGTAGGCGGAGTGGCGTGGTACATGTTCGGCGCGATGCCGGCTCTGGCACTGCATACGGTCCTCATGGTGCCCGTGACCGGCGACCTGCGGCCGGGGTTCCTCCATTCGGAACTGCTCAGAACCCAGCCCGCGTCAACTCAGGTTCTTGCCCTCCTGCCGGGCGATGAGGACGACGACGACCGCCCCTCCAGATTCGGCCAGGCGGTCATCCGGGCCGCCGATTGCCTGCTCGGAGCCCATGGCCTGCTGACCCATTTCCCCATCGTCCTGCTCGGCCTCGGCGGCATCAGGGCCGTCCTCCATCGCAATTGGCCCGCGGCCACCAAAACCATGGCCGCGGCAACCCTCGCCGGAGCCTTGATCATCGTCGCCGCCCACGTCGGCCTCGTGCCACGCTGGGACCAGCCGATGTTCGCCGCCAGGTGGTTCATCCCCTTCTTGCCTCTTACCGTCTTCTGGAGCGGCGTCTGGTTGCGAAACAAACAACATGCTGCCGTGTGGGCCTTGGCAGCCGCAGTCCTCGCCTTCAGCGTCATCGTGACCATCCTGGGCGCGACCAACCCCTTCGTGCAGGTCAGGGACGGTGAATTCACCGCCTATGCCGTCGTCCGACAGTGGGTGGCCGGCAGGTGAGCCGCACCCCCGCCAAAGGCAACCCGCCACCGATTTGGACTTCCACTGTGTGCGTCCCTTTTCTAGAGTAGTGCAATGCCTGGCGAATTCGAGTTCCTCGATTGGGTGCGAAAACAGCAGCGACCGTCCCAGTTCGTGCCAATCCCGGCCGGCGATGATATGGCCGTGGTCAATTGGCCGCCTGGCGAATTGCTGTTGGTCGGCGTCGACCAAGTCCTCGATGGCGTCCATTTCGACTCCGCCCTTCATGACCCACGAGACATCGGACGCAAAGTGATGAACCGCAACCTCTCCGATTGCGCCGCAATGGCGTGCCTGCCCGCGGCGGACGTCGCCACAGTCGCCCTCAAACGCGGATCACCCCTTTCCTATTCAAAAGAGTTGTATCTGGGCTTGCGCGACGCGGCCGATGTGTATGACTGTCCGATCATCGGCGGCGATACCGCGGCCTGGGACGACCGACTCCTTGTCACCGTCACCATCCTCGGACGCACCGCGGGACTCCGCCCCATCTTGAGAAAAGGCGCGCAGCCAGGAAATGGAATTTACGTGACCGGGCCGCTCGGCGGCTCCATATTGGGCCGGCACATGACTTTTACGCCACGCGTGAACGAGGGGCGCAAACTGGCCGAGAGCGGCGTCGTAACCGCAATGATCGACATCAGCGACGCCCTCTCTCGCGATCTGCGCCATCTCTGCCAACAAGGCGGTGTCGGGGCCATCATCCACGCAGCCACCGTCCCAATCCATGCCGATGCCATCCAGCTTTCCAAGCAGACACACTGGGACCCGCTCGACCACGCTCTGCACGACGGCGAAGACCATGAGCTGTTGTTCACCACCCTCCGCACGCCGCCGCTGGGCATCCAGATCGGAACCATCACCCAAGACCCCGCGGTGCTCCTGCAAGTAAACGGCCAAACCCTCCCCCTTGCCCCAAAGGGCTGGGAGCACCGCCTCTGATCCGTTGCCCCCCTCCAACCTCCAACCTCGCTCTCTACCTTCCCCCCCCTTCTCCACTACAATCTGCCGCGTGTTTCATCATTCGCACAGCGTATCCGAGACCGAAGCCATCGCCGCCGAGTTGGCGCGCACACTCGTTGGCGGCGAGTGCATCGCGCTCGACGGCGATCTCGGCGCCGGCAAGACCCAGTTCGTCCGCGGCCTCGTCCGCGGCCTCGGCGGTCAACCCCGAACCGTCAGCAGTCCCACCTTCGTCCTTCTGAACATCTACGACACCGGCCGCCTGCCCGTCTATCACCTGGACGCATATCGAACGCATGGCCCCGACGATTTCGAGGCCATCGGCTTTGCAGAACTGCTCGAACAAGGCGGCGTCGTCGCCTTAGAATGGCCACGGCGCGTAGCGGAGGTCTTGCCCGACAAAGTCATCCATGTCAGATTCGAAATCCTGAGCCGACAATGCCGGGAAATTCAGATTGCGCGGCCGTGACTACCTGCTGGCCGCAGATACGCCGTGAAAAAGAGAACCCGGCGAGCGCCGGGTTCTTCTGTGCATTCGGTTGTTCATCGCCGGACCGGTTACCGCTTATCCCAATCGCCCCATTTGAAGTCCTCGCCAATGGACACCTGTTTGCCGCTGGGGGCTTGCGAAAACCACTGATCGGCTCCGGGGTCGCCGCCTTGGCCGGCCTTGTAGGAGGGCTTGCTGCGCGGTTCCTGGAACCAGTGGACGCTGGCGTCACGGGTCGCGAAGTAGGCGCCCTTGTGGTGGACCCAAGCCATTTGGTCGGGATACGAGTGCCCCCCCTCAATGTTGTCCTTGTTGAACCACGCGGCATCCTCTTGAACGATAATCGGTGTGGGGATGATGTAGGTCTTCCCACCCCACGTGAGCCTGGCATCCTGCTTGACGTGATTCAGTTTGGCACCCGCCCAAGAGCCGAAGACGCCGTAGTCGAAGATCTCGTTGGAGCCTGCGCCGATACCATAGCGGCCCGTACCGGTGATGGAAGGGCACTTATAGAGGTTGGCGGTCGAGGCCTCATAGGCGGCGAGTCCAGAACCCGTCCCCGTCACTGGGGGCTTGGCCAAATACTTGTAGATTGTTCCGGTATAGGGGGGCTTCCACAGCGTCTTGGGCTGCCCCTGCCAGTTTACTCCGTATCCGGTCAGCCAATCAAGCTTGTCCGGATCCTTTCCAGCGGCCGGCTGGTCGTGCTTATTTCCCGGCAGGCAGTTCTTGTGATCCTGCGCGAACATCATGAACGCAGTCATCAACTGCCGAAGGTTGGTCTGGCATTTGATCGCGTTGGCGCGTTCTTTGGCCGCTTGAAGTGCTGGGAGGAGAATCGCCACCAGCAACGCGATAATCCCAATCACCACCAGCAATTCCACCAGCGTAAACGCTTTTCGTTGCCCCGACCTTGAACGGTGTATAGACATGACAGGTCCTTTCCGCATGCACCACAGTTGTCGCCGCAAAAGAGGTGAACGCCATGTTCGGCGCGCCAACACAAACGTCGGACACACCGCGCCGATCCTGAACTACACTAGTTTGCCATCGAAGGCGCGATAATGCAAGCAATAAAGTCGAGCTGTCGTATGTAGCTTCGGCCATACTTCGGCAAGGCGGCCACTTCCAGCCCCTGGCCGATCCCCTTTATCTGCCTTCCCGCTTCACTCCATTCTGACCCGCCCTCTCCCTCACCCTCCGGTTTGCCTCCGACACCGCCTTCAACTGGTAGCTCCGCTCGTTGCTCACCGTCACGTTCCATTGCCCGTTCTGGCCCGCGTAGTCATACACCCACAACGCTGCCAACGGCACCGCCTGCCACTCCACCCACCCCAGCATCGCCCCAAACTGCTCCCGCGCCCGCTCATCCGCCCCCGGAACACCAAACTCCCCGACAAACAGGGGCCTCTTGGCAACCTGCACAATCTGGAGCATCGGGGCAATGTCCACCAGCCCGTACGCGTGCACGCTGATTACATTCATCGGCTCCGGGTTGTCCCCCAGCGGCCGATCCGCCGCGCCAGCCCGTGCTGCAATCAGAACCACGAAGCACAACATCACTGCGGTTTTCGGCATGTGCATGACTCACTTGCTCCTGAGTCCTGACAAAAAGGGACAGGCGCCGCCCATTGGCCGCAAGCCTGTCCCTCAATTGCTTCGAGCAAAATCACTGCCCCTTATCCAGCAGATCCTGCGCCTGCTTTTTCAGGTTGGCAGCGACATCGGACCCGACAACCTTCTGCAGCGCCGCCTTCGCAGCCGCTTTGTTGGCGCCGATGGCCCTGGCGATCTTGTTGATCGCCGTCGCCGCCTCGTTGCGCAGCGTCGCATCAGTCAGAAACGGCAGCGCCATCTCCAGCGCCCCGGCGTCCTTCACATCCGCCAGCCCCGACAGCACCAGCCGCTTCTCCTCCGGCCGGCTGCACAATTCCATCATCTGCTTATAAAGCGCCAACGCCTGCGCCGCCGGCATTCTCGCGTCCGGCTTCGAGATCAACCGCACCAAACCGCGCAACCCAAGGACTTTCTGCTTCTCCGCGCCCGATTTGGCGATCGCCATCATGTCCGCAATCGCCAACGCATCAGGCCATTCAGTGATCGCGCGGGTGGCCGCTTCCTGCACCGTCGCATCGGTGTCTTTCAAGCCGCCCCGAACCGCGTCCAGCGCCTTCTCCCCACCGATGCGGCAAAGCGTGCCGATCAATGCAATCTTCGCCGCCGTCGACCCTTTCGCCATCGCCGCCACAACCGGAGCGCTGCTGGCGTCTTTGTTGTTCATCCGGCCAGCCACCGCCGCCACCGCCGCCTTCGCCGCGTCTCGCTCCCCGTCGCTCTTGGCCGACACCAGACGCTCCACCAGCACCCCATAATCCTTCTCGCCCGCCAGCGTCCCCACTGCGCTCAGCGCCGCAGATCGCACCGCCTCAGATTCGTCCTTCGCGCCCAGATCCAATAGCGCCCCAACCGCCGAACTCGCCCCACGTGCCGCCAAAGCCTTGATCAGCTCCACCCGCACCTCCGGGCTCGCGTTTTTCAACGCATTCTGAACCGCCGCGTCAACGTCGGCTCCCTTCAGCCGCGCCAGGCTCACCCGAGCCGCGTCGCCGGTCCGTCCGGCCTTGCCAGCCGCCGCCCCAAGCATCCCCACGTCTTCCGCACCGCCCAGCGAACCGATCGCCTGGATCGCCGCCACCCGAATCGCCTCCTCTTCGCTCTTCGCCGCCGCCACGATCGCCGCCTTCGCTGACACATCACCCCGCGTCCCCAGTGCGTCGATCAACAGCACCTGCGCGCCCGGCGACAATCCATTCAGCGCCGCCACAAACGCATTCGTGATCTCCTGCCCCGGCATCTGCCTCGCCACATACCCCGCCGCCACCGCCTGGTCGCCGGCCTCCGCACTCTTGAGCAACGCCAGCAGCACGGGCGTCGTTTTCGCCGGATCGGCCGCAACCATCCCTCGCAACGCCGCCATCCGAATCCGGGCCGGCTGGCCTACATAAAGCTCCGCGTACAGGGCGCCGGCTTCGGCCTTCTTGTCCGCCGCCAGCAGTTCATCGGCACACCGAATGTACCCGTCGATCACCGCATCCTTCAACTCACCAGCCGCGCCCGACTTCGCCGCCGTCAGCGCAGCCAGCGCCTCCGCGCCACCGATCTTGCCTAACGCCGCCGCCGCCGCGCACGCCAGCGGCACATCCTGACCCGTCAGCATCGGCTTCAACCTCCCGACCGCCTGCGCATCCCGGCGGTTGCCCACCGAGTTCACCACGCCAATCTGCAATCGCCCCTGGGTCGTCCCCATCGCTTCCCGCAACGCCGCGCCCGCCGCCCGGTCTTCCATCCGCTCCAGCACATACCGGCCCATGTGCGAAAGCTGCTCATCGCCCAGCAGCTTCGCCAACGCCGGAACTTCCGCCGCCGTCCCGATGATATAGAGCTGCCGGCACGCAAAATCCTTGCACTCGAACGTCGCGTCCGGGTTGCTGAAAAGCGACGCGAGCTTCTTGGCCATCTCCGCACGCTTCGCCCCGTCCGTCGCGTTCTTGATCACCTGATCCTGAATCGCCTCCAGCGGCCGCCGGCTCTGCCCCAACTTGTACCCCGTCGCCTGCGACACCAACTCGTCAAACGACTGCGCCACCGCCGCCATGCAAATCCCCAGCAGCAGCCCCATCGAAACCGCCAACGACGCCAAGCTCTTTACGCTTACCATGGATGCTCCCGTTCAACGTGCCTTACATCGCTCGCGACAAACCATACCCCCTCGCTTTCACATACCCCCTCATCCGCCCCTATGTTGAACCGCCCCTCCCGGAGCCGCCCCATTCTCACGCGCTTGCCAAGTCCCATCACCATCTCGCTTCACTTAACCCACTGCGGATTCTCCATAAACGCATAGCAGATCAAGTGGCAGATCTGCATGTGCGAGTCCTCGACCCGCCCATAGTGCTCCGAGTCGATCACCAGCACCTCATCCCCCAGCTCCGCCAGCCGCCCGCGCTTCCCGCCCACCATCGCGATCGTCTTCACCCCATTCCGCTTGCACCACTCAAACGCTTTCACCAGGTTCGGCGAGTTCCCCGACACGCTCATCGTCATCACCAGATCCCCCGCCCGCGCGTAGTTCTCCAACTGCCGCACGAAAATGTCCTCGTACGCATAATCATTCCCCAACGCCGTAATCCAGCTCACGCACTCATTCAGCGACATGCACCGGAATCGCCTGCCCATCTTGTCCGATGCGCCTTTGCCCAGGTCCGTAATGAAATGCGACGCATTTGCCGCGCTCCCGCCGTTCCCAAACACAAAGATCTGCCGGTCTTCCTTCAGCGCCGCCCCAAACATCTCCACAACCCGACCCACCTGCTGAACCGGAATCGAATCCGTCGCCGCCTTCTGCTGCTGACAATACCCCTGCATCCATCCACAAAGCTGGCTGTTCTGCGACATCGTTCCTTCTTTCATTGCTGTTACGACTACCTGGAGCGGCACTCGATCGCGTGTAGCAGTCAGCCACCTCTGTCTTCTCTGAACCCTGAACCCTGAACCCGGGTTCCCTCCGTCTGCTACACGCATCCGAGCACGGCTCTAGCCGACACCCTCGCCAGATGCAGCGCACCCACCGGCACCACATCCTCCCCCAACGCCGCCAAACACACCGCCGGCCCAGGGGCAAACGCCGACATGATACTCCCCGGCACCGCCTTCGCCACCGCCGCACGCAACGGCTCCCCCACCAGCGACAACCCCCCCCCAATCACCCCCCCCCACCTTCTTCCCCATCATCCCGCACAAAACACTCCCCGGCTCCGTTTTCTCAAGCTCCCGAATACGTTTATCAATCGCCCACCCACAGCACCGCGATTCCACCGTCGTCCCCGCCCGATCCAGCCGAACATGCCCAAATTCACACTCCCCAGGCACATCCCCATGGTAAATCCGCCCATCCACCGTCAGCCCACCCCCCACGCCACTCCCCAGCGTAATATAAAAAACCGGGCTTGCCCCAAGTCCCGCCCCGCTCAGCGTTTCCCCCAACGCCGCCACGTTCGCGTCATTGTCCACCGCCACCGCCGCACCCGTCAGCTCCGCCAGCCACCCCGCCAGCTCAAAATTCTCCCACCCCCGCACCTGGTGCGAAACGCACACCCTCCCGCGCTTCACATCAATAGGCCCGCCAAACCCCACCCCCACCGCATCGAGCCTATGTCCCCTGCGCAATTCCTCCACCCCCTGCGCAATTTGCCGGCAGATCCCCTCCCCCCCCTTGCCCCGATCCACCTCCCCTCGCCAGCGCTCGACAATCCGCGCCCGCCAGTCGCCGACGACGATCTGAAGCTTCGTCCCGCCGATCTCGATCCCGAGGTATCCGCGTTCATCCATCGATTTGCAGTCTGGTTCCATAGCTCGACTCATGAT
>JAPLNB010000175.1 GCA_026693085.1 Planctomycetota bacterium
CCGGCGCTCAGGTCGCACTCCTGCGGAGCCCTATCCTCCGTGGCGGCGAAGCGATTGTACCACGCGGAAGGTTTTGAATTGCGCCGGAAAGGTGCTTGACAGTCAAACGCCTTTCATGGATAGGGTGCGCTTCAGCGCACGTCGATCTCATGTAGCCTCCACATTGCGGGCCATTATTGCTCTCTGAAAACCGAATAACGCATTCCCCGCCCGCCACCAAAACCCCAAATTTCCGCCATTTTCTCGTGAACACAAGACTAACTCATCCGTAGTAGTCTACGTGGATACTGTCTCGTCCAATTTCGCCGTCTGCCCTTCCACCCCCGCCTCGCCCCTGACCCTTCCGCCACCCCCCTCTCCCTCCGCCGCACCATTTCTACAAAACGAACCCATTTCCCCCAATCGAAAATCGCCATTCGACAATCAAAACTCCCCCAACCCCTTGTCAATCCAAAGGCCCCCCAAAACCACCAGGGGGTCCGGCGGGGGAGAAAAGGGGGAGCAAAGGGAGACAAGAGGGTGGTCTTGGGGTGGTTTCAGGGGGACTTTCGGGGGTTTCCGCGGGTCCGCCGGGCGTGTTCCGGGGTGCTTGTTTTCGCAACGCAGAACTCGGTACAATCCCCCTCATGTCTACCCCCAGCCGCCACCCCCGACAAAGTCTTCACCCCCGCAGGTGACCGCGCATGAACGAGCTGCAATCGATCCTCAATGCCCTGGCCACCCTTCGCGGCTCGACCGGCTCGGCGGTCCTGGCGACCCTCGTTGGCGTTGATGGCTCCTCGTTCCGCTCCCCAGGCGCCCGCATGCTCATCCTCCCCGACAACCAACACATCGGCTCCATCACCGGCCCCTGTCTCGAAGCCGAACTCCACCGCCAAGCCGCCCTCATGACCCCCGCCTCCACGCCCCGCAAAATCGCCTACAACACCACCGCCGACGACGACGCGATCTTTGGCTACGGCCTCGGCTGCAAAGGCATTGTCCACATCCTCCTCGAATCCATCGACCCCAACCGCCCCCCGCAACACATCGAGTTTCTCCGCGCCTCGCTCTGCGCCAATCAGCCCGCCGCCCTCGCCACCATCTACGCCGCCCCCGCCGCAGTTCTCATCGGCTCCCGCCTGTTCCTCTCCGACGGCACATTCCACACCTCCGGCGACTGGCCCGGCGACCTCGCCGCCTCAGTCCTCCAGGATGCCCACAACGCCCTGAGCACCGGCCATTCCCTCGCCCTGAGCACCGGCCATTCCCTGACCCGGACCTACGCCTCGTCCGCCGGCCAAACCGAAGTGTTCCTCGAAATCATCCGCCCCCCCGTTCGCCTTGCGATCATCGGCGCCACCGACTTATCCATCCCCTTGGTCCACTTCGCCAACCAGCTCGGCTGGCACATTACCGTCATCGACAAACGCCCCGCCTTGGCCGACCCCGCCCGCTTTCCGCTGGCCGACGCCGTCATCTCGTGCCCAACCCGCCAAACCCCCCACCACATCATCCCGACCTCCCGCTCCGCCGCCGTCATCATGACGCACAATTACCCCGACGACCTCGAACTCCTCAAAACCCTCCTCCCCCTTCCCCTCCAATACCTCGGCATCCTTGGCTCCCGCCAACGCACCCACCGCCTCGTCGAAGACGTTGCCAAAGATACCTTCGCCGCCGTTCATCATCTCCACGGCCCGGTCGGCCTCGATATCGGCGCTGAGACTCCGCAAGAAATCGCTCTTTCCATCATCGCCGAAATCCAAGCCACCCTTGCCAACCGCCCCGGCACGCCCCTGCGTGATCGCCCGTCCGCGATCCACGACCGCCCCTCTTCATGCCCTCCAAGCAAGCCATGACCCGCAAACGCATCGCCGCCGTCATCCTCGCCGCCGGGTCGTCTTCCCGCATGGGCTCCCCCAAACAACTCCTGCCCTACAAATCCCGCCCGCTTCTCCTGCACATGATCGAAATCGCTGTCGCCTCCACCTGCCGCCCCGTCGCCGTCGTCGTCGGCTGCCACGCCGACCTCCTCCGCCCCCATCTGCTCAACCTCCCGGTCCAACTGATCGAGAATCCCGCCTGGCAGACGGGCCTCGGCTCCTCCATCACCGCCTCCATCCTCGTCCTGCAATCCGCATCACCGTCCATCGACGCCGCCCTCTTTCTTCTTGGTGACCAACCCCTCATCTCCCCCGATCTGCTGAACCAAATGGTCGACGCCTACCTCGCCCGCCCGACCATCGTCGCCTGCAGCTACGCCCAAACCTTCGGCCCGCCCGTGCTCTTCGACCGCCAATACTTCCCCGACCTGCTCAATCTGCCCCCCTCTCAAGGCGCCAAACCGTTCATCCAGAAGCACCAACCGCACACCACATTCATTCCGTTCCCCGAAGGCCAAACCGACATCGACACCCCCGACGACTACGCCCGCCTGCCATAGAACACGCCTATCAGTTATCGCTTCCCCCCCAGTACAATGCTCGCGATGACCCTCCCCATTCCGCCAATTCCTCGCTCCCTCTACACCCGCCCAGAAGCCTTCTTCTTCCCGCTCAACGATGGCACCCCCATCCTCCTTGGCCCGGTCATTCCCGACGACGCCGATCGGATCCGTGTGGGCCTCTCGCGAATGTCCAGCATCTCCAAGTATCTGCGTTTCTTCACCGCCACTCCCACCCTCACCGACGAACAACTCCACTACCTCACCCACGTCGACCAGATCAACCACGTTGCCTGGTGCGCCACCGATCCGACGACCCCCACCCTCGACGGCCTCGGCCTCGGCCGCTTCGTTCGCTCACCTGCCGAACCCGACACCGCCGAGTTCGCCATCGCCGTCATTGACTCCCACCAACGCCGTGGCCTCGGCGCCATCCTCCTCGCGATGCTTTGCCTCCAGGCCTCCCAACGCCACATCCGCACTCTCCGCGGGCTGGTCCTCCCCGAAAATGACTTCCTCCACAACTGGATGTACGCCCTCGATGCCCGCATCCGCCGCACCCCCGATGTCTACGAGGTCGATCTCCCCATCCCCACCCCCGACCCAGACCTCTGCCCAACCGCCGCCCAACAACACATCCTCCGCACCATGTTCCAACTCCGCATCGCCATGTCCCACACCATTGCCGAAAAGCCCTGCAAAGGTAGTCTGTAGTCATGTCCAACCAATCCACCTTCAACATCGAAGAGAAAACGCTCGATCCCATGCTCATTGCCGGCATCCGCATGAAAGGCCGCTACTCTGACTGCGGGAAAGCCTTCGCCAAACTCTGCCGCGCCTTCGGCCGCTACATCTCCGGCAAACCTTTCCTCCTGCACTACGACTCCGAATACAAAGAAACCGATGCCGACTTCGAACCCGCCTTTCCCCTCCGGCAATCCAAACAAGCCGACGGCGTCTCCACCCGCACGCTCCCCGGCGGCTGCGCCGTTTCCCTCATCCACCAAGGCCCCTACGACCAACTCGGCCGCTCCTACGCCCGAATCCTCGATTACATCAAGCAGAAGAACTACTCCATCCTCTGCCCCACCCGCGAAATCTACCTCAAGGGCCCCGGCATGATCTTCAAAGGCAACCCGAAGAACTACCTCACGGAAATCCAAATGCTGATCGCATAGGCACTGGCCCGGTCTTCTTGCGGTGATGCCGCTGGCACAACTGCCCGACGACGATCTTCCGGAGCTTGCGCAGGGGGAGGTGCCGGGATCTTGGGCAATGGGGTGGGGGCGGGTAGACTGGGGGGGTGCGACGGATTCTAGTGCTTAACACGGATTTGGAGATTGGGGGGACGCCGACGGTGGTACGCGAACTGGCGGTGCGGATGAAGAGGTGGGAGGGGGTGGAGGTGGAGGTGGCGTGCCTGGGGAAGTGGGGGGTGATGGCGGATCGGATTCGGGACGCGGGGGTCGGGGTGACAGCGTTGGGGGCAGGGGGCGTGTGGGACTTGGGTGTGGTGCGGCGGTTGGCGGGACTGATTCGGGAGCGAAGGATTGATACCGTGTTCAGTTTCCTGGTGCATGCGAATGCAGCGGCGGCGGTGTCGTCGTGGGGGAATCGGGGAGTGAGGTATGTTCAGGCGATACAGACGACGCAGCGTTGGCCGAGGTGGCATTGGTGGGTGCAGGGTTTGGTGGAGCGGGCGGCGGAGCGGATCGTGGTGCCATCGGAGTCGGTGGCGAAGGCGGCGGTGGAATGGGCGGGGATTGCCAGGGAGAGGATTGTTGTGATACCGAATGCGGTGGAGGTTGGTGAGTTTGAGGGAGTGGGTCGGGAGTATGGAGATCGAGGGGCGTTTCCAGTGGGGTTTGTGGGGCGGCTGGATCGGGTGAAGCGGGTTGGGGATTTGCTGGAGGCGGTGGGGAGGCTGGGGGGGTTGGTGCATTTGCATGTGTTTGGGGATGGGGCGGAGCGTGGTGCGATTGAGGCGAAGATCGGGCGGCTGGCGATTGGGAGGTGGGTGACGATGCATGGGCAGGTTGGGCGGCCACAGGAGGCGCTGGGGCGGGTTGGGTTGCTCGTGCTGGCGTCGGAGGCGGAGGGTTTTCCGATGGTGCTGATCGAGGCGATGGCAGCAGGGGTTGCGATCGTGGGGACGGATGCGCCGGGGATTCGAGATGTAGTGAGCGATGGGCGGACGGGTGTGTTGGTGCCGGTGGGAGATGTGGTGAGGCTGGCGGAGGCGATGAAGAAGGTGGTGGGGGATGGCCAGATGCGTCGGGGTTTGGTGGCGCGGGCGGGTGTGGAGGTGAGGGGGCGATATTCGTGGGAGCGGGTTTTGGGGGAATATCGGGTGGTGTTGGGGATTTGAGGGTGCGTTTAATCGGGGGGCGCGTCAGCCGCTCATGAGTTCGTCGGATTCGATGATGTGTTTGGCGAGTTCGGCGAGGGAGATGCGGCGTTTCTGGGATTCCTGTTGAAGTCGGCGGTGGGCGTCGTCCTCGGAGATGTTTGCGCGTTTCATGAGAATGCCTTTGGCACGTTCGGTGAGTTTGCGGGTTTCGAGGTCGTGGGCGAGTTTTTCTTTTTCGGCGCGGAGGATTTCCTGTTCGGTGAAGCGGCCGACGGCGATTTCGATCTGGGCCTCTAGAGTTTTGTCGCAGACGGGCTTGAGGAGGTAGCCGAAGACGCCGGCGGCGTTGGCGCGGTCGATGAGGGCTTTGTCGCTGAAGGCGGAGATGACAATCATGGGGCATCGCCGCTGCTTGAGGAGGGTGGTTGCCAGGTCGATGCCATTGACATCGCCGAGGCGGATGTCGAGCAGGACGAGGTCGGGCTGGTGCTGCTGGAAGAGGGCGATGGCTTCGTGGTCGTTGGCGGCGTGTCCGACGACGGTATGGCCCATTTTCTGGAGTTGGGCGCGAAGTCCCATACCGACGAGGGTTTCGTCCTCGACGATGAGCACACGAAAGGGGCCGACGATTTGCCTGGGTGGGGTCATGGTGTACATCCTATGGTCTGTCGGGGCAGGGGCAACTCGATGGAGGCGATGGTTCCGCCGCCTGGGCGAGGGCGGAGGCGGAGCGAGCCGTGGAGTTCGCGGCCGACGAGTTCGCGGACCAATTGTAGTCCGAGGCCGCGTTCGTGGTTTGTGGAGAGAGGTTGAGGGTCGAGGAGTTCGGGGGGGAGGCCGCGGCCGTCATCGATGACGTCGATGGCGATGCCATTGGGGGTGTTGTGTGCTTCGACGGTGAGGGTTCCTTGGCCGTGCATGCCGTGCTGGATGGCGTTGGTGCAGAGTTCGTGGATGGCGATGGCGAGGCTGACGGCCTGGGGTGTGGTGAAGAGGGAGTTATCGTCGGGGACCTGGTTGTGGATGACGACGCCCGGGGGTCTGATGACGGATAGAGAGGGTAGGATTTGCTCGACGAGTTGTCGGAGGTCGACGTGGTCGAGTCCGCTCGCGAACAGGTCGTGGGTTTTGGCCATGATCTGGATGCGTTCGATGGCGCGATTGAGCCACTGTCGTGTGGCGGGGGCGAGGTCGGGCTGGTTGATGGAGAGGAGGCCGACGATGCCTGCGAGGTTGTTCTTGACGCGGTGGTGGAGTTCGCGGAGGAGGATGGCTTTGGTCTGGGCGTCGCGGCGGGTCTGCTCGTGGAGCAAAGCGTTTTCGATAGCGGCAGCGGCGCGGCTGGTGAAGACCTGCGTGAGGTTGCGTTGGGCGTCGGTGAAAAGGCCAGGGGTGTGGCATATGAGCACGAGGATTCCGAGGGGCTGGTGGTCGGAGCGGAGGAGGGGTGCGTAGATGATGGAGCCGATGCGGAGGGCGTCGCGGAAATCCGGATGGAGGGAGGAGTTGGTGGGAGCGTTTTCGATGACGAGCATCTGTCGTGTTTGGAAGACTTTTTCGGCGTTGGTATTGGCGATGGTGAAGCGTTTGCCGATGATGGCGGCGGCGGACTGGCTGGTGGCGGCGACGACGGTCATTTCGCGGTTGTTGTCGTCGATGAGGTTGACGATGCACATATCGACGCCGAGGGCGGCGGGCACGAGTTCGGTGATGGCGCGGAGGGAGCCTGCGAAGGTGGGCGCCTGGTAGACGGCGGCGTTGACGGCGTAGAGATGCTCCTGCTGTTCTCGCAAGGTTTTCTGCTCGTTGAGCATGGAGCAGGTTTGTTCGTAGAGGCGGTTGTTGGCGAGGATGACGCTGGCTTGGGAGCCGAGGAGCTGGGCGAGTCGGCGGTCGACGTCGGAGAAGCGGCGGGGGAGCGAGTTGGTGACGACCATCATGCCGATGCGACTGCCCTCGATCGCAAGGGGGATGAGGATGAGGGAGCGGATGCCGAAGATGCCCATGATGCTTTGGTTAAGTGGGAGCGGGCTGTGGGCGGCATCCCCGATGAAGAAGAGTTGGCCGGTCTGGATGCAGCGGGCGGAGGCGGGTGCGGCGTCGCTGTTGAAGCGGGTAGGGATGTCGGAGGGGATGTTGCCGGAGGCGGCGCACAGGCAGAGAGCCTGGGTATCGCGGTCGACGAGGATAATGCCGGCGGCGGACATGCCCAGGAGCTGCCTGGCGAGGGCAGCGAGCTGGTCGAGGACTTCGCGGCCGGAGCCGAGCTTGGCGCTGATGGCGGTGGAGAGTTCGTTAAGGGATTCGAGGGCGGTGAGGTAGGCTCGGAGTTGGTGGCTGCTGTGGAGGCGGTGGCGGAGGATCTGCCAGAGGGCAGCGGTGAAGAGGAAGGAGGCGGAGATACCGCAGAAGAGCACGAGTTTGCCGAGTTGGTTGATGCGCGTGGCGACGGTAAGATCGCTGGGCCAGAGTTGCAGCCACAAGGTGATGTTGACGACGTGGACGAATTGGGTATCGCCGTAGCCTTCGCCGTTGCTGTGCCGAGATCCAACGGAGAAGAGGAGGCAATCTTTGCTGGAGAGTTCGCAGTTGTACTCTCGGCGGAGGTGGTCGCCGATGGTCATGTTGATTGCGGGCGTAAGGGAGAGGCGGGCGCAGACGGTGGCGCAGTCTGATGGTGCATCGGGTTCGGTGGACTTGGAGAACAGGGGTATGACGATGTCGAGCGTGGGCTGGCGGGTGCGGCGGTCGATAAACGTGGTGGCCGCCTCGAAAGTGGAGGATCGCGTCTGTGCCAGGAGCTGGGGCCAATGGGAGTCCTGGATGGCGGGTCCCCCGGTGGCATAATCGGTGGATATACCGGGTCGGAACCAGGTGCACTCACCGGAGGAATTGAAGCCTCCAATGAACAAGAATGGTGGCCACAGTGGGAGTTTGGCGGTGGCGGCTTCGGCCAATTCCGGGTCGGCGGGGAGAGTTGTCTGCTGCCAACGGTACTTGAGGTTGTGGATCGGGTTGATCTGGCGGGCGATTTCGCTGTTGAGTCGCTGAGCGATCTGTGCGGCGTCGGATTGGGTCTGGATGCGAAGGGCGAGGCCTTCCTGTGCCTGGATCAGCCAATGGGCGATAAAGGTGGCGAGGATGAGGGAACAGAGCATGGCGGCGAGCAGGAGGTAGTGAATCCAGCATAGGGAAGCTGGATCACGAAAGCAGGGCATGTCCGGGCGGCTCTGGAGGGGCAGAGCCGAGGTGGGCGGCTGGAAGTTGGTTGTCGTGCTCTGTTCAGCCAAGATGGCCCCAATCGGCCCACGAGTTGGGTTGCCCGGGACATTGTGATAACAGGTGCATCTTGGTGCAACCTCATGCGTCTATCCCAAGAGACGCCAGAACGTGCTAAAGTAGCGTATCTTCTGAAGGGATCATAGCATGCCAAATGCTCGACCTGGCTTGAAACCGTTGCTTTTTCTTGGTGTTGGGCTTTCGGTGCTGCTGGTTGGAAGCCTGTTGGTGCGGGAGAGGCTGCTGCGTCCGGAGGAGGGCGGGAGTGTTCGTCGCGTGGTGGTAGTGGCGACGCAGCCGGCGACGAAGCCGGTGGTTGAAGTGCCAGAGCCGCCGCGGTCGTACATGGAACTGGTACGCCGAGTGTACCGATCGTATCCGACGACGCAGCCGCTGGAGGAGCCGGTGGGGCTGGAATATGCGGGGCATTTTGCGTTTCGGGAAGCGGTGTATCTGGACAACACGGGGAGACTGTGGATCACGCGGGCGGACGCCGGCGCGACAGAGACGGTGCTGGGCGGGGCGGGGGAGCAGCAGGTGATCCTGACGCGGGAGCAGCCGGTGTATGTGCATTGGGTGAGCGGGGAGAAGGGGGAGGCGGCGTACCTTGTGTGCCGCAGGGCGTCGGGGGAGGGGTATGAGCTGGTGAGCGGGAAGCAGCGGCAGGTGATGGGGGGAAATGCCAAGTACGAATGGGGCCTGGCGAGGTCGTGGGAGGACAAGATTGTCGTGCCGACGGAAGCGGGGGTGACGGTCTTCACGGTGGGCAATCGCGTGGGAGAGTCAGCCAGTCCGTCGCTGGTGGAGGCGGGACGGGCGCATGCGCCGGTGCAGATCACGTTCACGGCGGGCGGGCCGTTGGCATGGATTCCGCCGCAGGAGGGGGATCCGGGCAGCAGTGGGGCGGTGCGATGTGTGGAGGATGCGTGGCGGAAACTGGCGGATGAGAACAGTTGGCCGTCGGGGCTGGTGCATTTGATTCCGCTGTTGGACGGGAGCGTGTTGCAGTTGATCGCGGACGAGGGCGAGGTGGTGAAGCTGAACGTGGTGCCGCTGGACCCGATGAGCGGGGAGGAAGAGAAGCAGATTACGGAGCTGGTGGTGCAGTTGTCGGATCCGGATGGGGCGAAGCGTGGGAAGGCGTATGAGGAGCTGACGCGGTATGGGCCTGGGTTGTGGGCGATTGCGGAGAAGATGATGGACGGCGAGCCGCCGGAGACTCGCGCGAGGCTGAAGGATTTACTGCGGTCGAAGGTGAGTCCGCTGTTGGGTGGGATGCAGCTTGTGGACGGGCGGTTGCGCGTGCTGTGGCGGTATGCGGACGGGGGGGTGTTGTTTTATGCGGAGCACGGGGTGTCGATACTGCAAGGGGAGGATCAGCCGGTGGTGATATCGCCGGCGTGGCTGTCGGCGTTGCCGGGAGAATCGATACGGCTGCTTGGGCAGGATCTGGTGCGTGGTTTGGACGTGGCGAAGGTGAGGCTGATGCCGTGGGGACCGGAATGGATAGTGACGGACGAAGCGAACGGGCCGAGGCGTTTTCTGGGTGGGGAGTTGGTGCCATTGTTGAGTCAGCGCGAGAGTGCGTATGGGGAGTTTGTGGGGATCGGGCGGGGTGGAAGGTATGTTTTCAGGAAGGCGGTGAAGTCGGTGGCGACGACGCGGTCGGCGACGCAACCGACGACACGGCCGGCGACGCAGCCGACGACACAGGCGACGGCGGGTGAGACGGCGCTGAGCGAGGGGACGGCGTTGATAGTGGACCCGAGGCTGCCGGATCCGATTCCGCGGTTGCCGGTGTGGAACCTGGTGTATCCGACGGCGACGGTGGGGTGGGACAAGAACGATTGGCCGGCGGCGAAGCAGAAGAACGGTTGGGCGTTGGGGGCGAGGGAATGGCGGGTGCTGGAGGAGTCGGAGACATTTTACAGCACGGCAGAGCAGGTACCGGCGTGGCCGGGGGTGGGAGGGACAACGCGTCCTGCGACGGGTCCGACGACGGGTCCGACGACGGGTCCGGTGTTGTCGACGAGGCCGAGCGAGATGGGGGCGGAGGAGAAGCCGATTCTGGTGGATGCCGGAGGCGAGGCGAGTTATTACGACGGACGGAAGGGGCTGAGGGTTGTGAGGCGGGATGGGTCAAGGGTGAGTTGGGGTTTGCCGGAGGAGGCCAGAGGAGCGGGGGATGTGCATTTGGTTCGGACGGGCGATGGGACGCTGTTTTTGTTTAACCAGCCGGGGCGGGTGGTGCGGATCAGGCCGACGGCGGGTGGTGCGGAGCCGTTTGCGGTGGAGGCGACGTTTACGCGGAGGATACCGAGGGCGGAGCATCCGGCGCGGATCTGGTTGGACCCGTTTGGGCGGATCTGCATTGCCTATGACGAGAACAAACTGGCGCTGTTGTTTCCAAGGGGATATATCCCGGCGGAAATCGTGAATTTGATGACGGCGGAGGACCAGCGGCAGGCGGTGGAGGAGTAGGCGCAAAAAAAGACCCCGTAGGCGTGGGTGAGACCTACGGGGCAAGGAGGGGAGAAACACTTCGCACCGATTATACGATGCCTCTATAGTATGGTTCGGCAAAGGCGAGCCATTTTCTCCATTTTTTTATTGGACAAAGTGAAACTTCGGAATCTGCCTGGCGTATTTGGGCGTTACAATGAGGGCGAATGGGGAAACCGTACCGTTAATGGAGGTGGCGGATATCGTTATTAGTATTCTTGGATAATAGACTTAAGTGATTGTGAGATCTGAGATAGCGAGGTCAATGGACAGAGGACGGCATTGGGGACTGGCGGTGGCGGGCGGGGGACTGAAGCGGCAGAAAAAGCGCAGGAAAACGTAAAATGCTGTAAAAAGGGGTTGGCGCAAACTCCATAACGGCGGTTTTGGCGGCCGGTCAGGATCGGATACCAGGAATTGGGGAGTCTCTGGGTGCGAAGGGGTTGAAGTGCAATATGTAGCGGTATAGCGGGTGGGCGTGCGGGCGAAGGATTCGGATCGGCAAGCGGCGTGGGCGTCTTGGAGAAGCAACTCGGCGGGAACCTCGGTGTTCCAAGGCGCGGTATACGTACCTGTGAAACAACCCAGTTTGCCCATTTTACCAGTCCAGCAGCGATTGGTCGGAGGAGGCGATGGTGTTTATGGAGAAGAGATCCTCGTAGGGTCTGGGGGTCGCGGGTGACGACGCGGAAGCGAACGGGGAGGGGTATGGGGTATCGATCGCGGTGAGGGCGATGGCGGAGAGGGGTCCGGTCTGGGAGATGAAGGCGGAGTCGATGAGGAAGTAATCGTCGGCGTTGATGATGTCGTCGTAGTTGAAGTCGCCGTTGTAGAAGCCCTTGGCTTGAGAGATGAAGGCGGAGTCGATGAGGAAGTAGTCGTCGGCGTTGACGAGGCCGTCGAGGTTGGCGTCGCCGTTCCAAGTGTATTTTACGTGAACGCTGTTGTCTTTGAGTGCGGTAGCCAGGCCGGTCGAGTCGGTGGCTCGGCTGGTGTTGATGCCGGCGCCTTGCCAGAGAGTGGACGAAGACGAACGGCCGGATTTGACGAGGGCGGCGATCTGGCTGTAGACGGCCGGGAGCGTAGCGGGGTCGGTCGGGTGGACGATCAAGGAGTTGTCGGCAAGGTCGAGGGAGGCATTGACGCCGAGCGTGAGGCCGGCGACTTGCAGGGGCAGGTTGCCGTCGGGAGCGACGGCAGCCGAGGCGCTGCCGCTGAGGGAAAGCTGGCCAAGGTGTTGGGCGTTGTTCAGGGACAGACGCGCTTGGCCGCTGAGGGTGATGTTCAGGCCGTTGGCGTCGGAGTTGAAGGTGTAGTCGCCGGCAGTGAGACTCAGGCGGTTGTTGCCGGGGCCGGCGTTGAACAGGGGGCTGAAGGAGAGGGTGCTTTGGATGGTGAGGACATCGTCCGCGGTGCCGCCGTTGATCGTCAATGCGGAGACTTCGGAGTTGGAGATGATGTAGGTGGGTTTGGCGCTGGTCGGGACATTGACGAAGATCAGGATGCTGTCGCCGAGCGTCTTGATGATGAACGCATTGGCGGCGGTGGGCAGGCCGTTGATGGTGGTGGTAGTGAGGGTGAAAGTCTGGGTGGCGTTGGTGACGAGCAGGTTGTTGGCCAGGTCGGAGATGGAGGAGCCGGTGGCGGTGAGGGTGAGGGTGTAGGTTTCGGCGCGCCAGGTGATGCCGTCGAGATTGCTGAGGAGGAAGGATTGTCCGTCGCCGGTGTCGGTGAGGGTCTGGCTGCTGGTGAGGAGGTTGGTGGAGGCGCCTTCGCGGGTGAACTTGAGGTCGGGCAGGTCGAAGCCGTTGACAGGCTCGTCGAAGATGATGGTGATGGATGAAAGGGAGGTGTCGAGGGGGTCGGGATCGACCGGGAGGATGCGGACGTTGGGTGGGAGCAGGTCGATGTTGCCGCGGCCGGGCGAACCGCCGGATTTTTCGGCGGTCCAGTTAATGACGTCGTTGCCGTAGAGGGTGGGGGCGATGCGGGCGAGGGAAGGGCCGGAGCCGTTCGGGGCGGTGGGCCAGGGGGAAGCGGCGGCATAGGTGACGCGGTCGGCGCGGTAGTAGGGCAGATCGGTGCTGTTGACGTCGGGTTGGCCGGGGCGGATGAGCTCGATGGAGTCGCCGGCGTCCACCAGTGAGCCGGTGAAGGGGCCGAAGATGGGGATGCTGTTGGGGATGGAATATTTGGTGCGGAAAGTGGCGGGGTCGATGGGGACGATGAGGGCGTAGCCGTAGGCGGCGATCTGGTCGCCGTTCTTGAAGGTGAAGTCGATGCCGCCGACGAATTTCCAGGCGTTTTCCGGGTGTTCGAGGTCGTAGAAGGTGACTGGGGAGCCGGTGATGTTCTTCAACTCGATGTACTCATCCTTGCCCGTGGCTGGGTGGTACATGATTTCATTGATGACGACGGGGCCGACGAGCGACAGGGCGTTGAGTACGCCGGGTGTCGGAGCGGCGAGCTCGACGAAGTCGTGCCCACCGGTGCTCTTGTTGTAGCGGCCGAGGGTGACTTCCTTGTCGGCATCGTCGAAGCCGACGGATTCGCGGTAGCCGGCCAGTTGCCACTGTGCATTGGGGGCTTGGTAGGAGCTGGAGAGGAAGACGTCGTCGCCGAGTTCGTTCAGCGCGAATTGGGTCTTGCTGCCGGGGTCGCCTGGGTTGCCGAAGTGATCGCGGAAGTTGAAGACGATGTACTGGTGGGAGCGGAGGATGGTCTTTGGGCTGGAGTTGATCTGGTATTTGCGGAGGTCGAGGCTGGAGTCGCTGAGGAACCAGCCGGAGATGTCGACGTCGTTGTTCGTGGTGTTGTAGAGTTCGATCCAGTCGCCGGTGGGTTGATCGGTGTGGGTGAGGACTTCGTTGACGATAAGGGCATCGTGGTCGAGGCCTGGGTCGGCGTCGCCGGGTGCGCCGTTGGGGAAGTAGCTGGGTCGCCAGCCGTCGTTGGTGCTGAGGACGGCGTTGGTGGCAAGGGGGTTGAGTGCGATGAGTGAGAATCCTTGGCCGTCGGTGATGGGGTACCAAGTATTGTTATAGGTGAACTCCTCGACGACCTGGTCGAGAGGGCCTTGGAGGCGGATGGTGTCGCCGGCGTTGTTGAGTTTGCCGTCGTAGGGGCCGGTGAGGTGGATGGTGCTGGCGTAGCGGGAGAGGAATGCGTCTTTGTTCTTGGCGACGACGATGCGTTGGCCGGGGGCGAGGTATTGGTCGGCGGCGTCAAGGGTGGTGTTGTCGAAGACGAATTCGATGCCGCTGGTGAACTGGATGCCGAAGAGATCAATGGGTTCGGAGGCGGTGTTCTGGAGTTCGATGAATTCGAAATCGAAGTCTTTGAAGGGGCTGCTGTCGGGGGGCGGGGCGGGGTTGTACATCAGTTCGGTGATACGGAGTGCGGAGGCGTCGAAGGTAAACGTGTAATCGATGAGCGCGCTCCATTTTCCGTTGGTGCTGAGGACGCGGGCCTGGACGCGTGTGGTTGCGGTGATGGGGATGGAGGCGCTGTAGGTGTTTGCGCCTGGCGCGATGGCGCCGCCGGGGAGTCGTGGGTCGGAGCCGTCGGTGGTGTAGTAGAGGGTACTGGAGGAGTTGGGGTTGGTGATGGTGAGGGTAAAGCCGGAAGGGATGACGCCGCCGTTCTGGTTGTATTTGGGCGCCTGGAGAGTGGGATAGAGGTTGTTGGCCTTGAGCTGGCTGAGAACGATGCCGGAGCGTTGGGGGATGTAGGAGGTGAGGATGCGGTTGATTTCGTTGAGCCAGTTGGCGCGGGTGAGGGGGTAGTTGGGGCTCTTGGAGTCGCCCCAGCGGGCGGAATCATCGACGATGGCGGTATCGATCTCGGCCTTGCGTTTGTTGAAGATTGCCTTGACGGCATTGGCGGTGAGGGTGCCGTCGTTGTAGAAGAACTTCTGGATGCGGTCACCGACGCGCTGGCGGAATTCGGGGCTGGCGGCGAGCAGCTCGAAGACGAGCTGGGGGTTGCTCCTGCCGAACGGCCAGGAGACGCGGATGTTGCCGGTGGCGGTAGTGACGGAAGGTGCGGTGGGGACGGTATAGGTGAAGGTGTTGGCGTCGGTGACGTTGACGGAATAGGTGCCGTTGTACTGGGATTGGCTGGCGCCGAAGAGCTCCATGGCATCGCCGCTGGCGAAGGGGTGTCCTGGGAGGTAGACGGTGATGGTGGAGCCGTTGGCGGTAACATTTCCGGCGGTGGGGGTGCCCATGACCCACCAGTACTGACCGGCGGCGGGGCCGATGCGGTTCTCGTTGACGTTGAGGAAGGTATGTTCGGCGTCGTGGACGTAGAATTTGAAGCCTGGTGTGACGCCGGGGTTCTCGGTGCCGGCGCGGTTGTAGATAGCGTAGAAGTTATTGGGGCCTTTGTTGCCGAGGAATGCGGAGAGGGGTGCGTCGAGGTTTCCGGTGTAGTAGATATCGAGCATGTAGTCGATGAGGTCATCGACGTCGAGGAGGGGCGCATAGCTGGGGTTGCGGGAGCCGTCGGGGTTTTTGCCCTGGAGCTTCATGTAGTTGGCGAGACTGGTCATGTCGCCGCGGGCCTGGTTCCAGAGGTCGGCCCAGGCGTTGATGTTGCCATCGACGGCCTCAATGTTGTAGCCGATCTCGGGGTCCATCTTGATGACGTCGTAATCACTGGACGAGCCGCCGTGGAGGTTGGCTGAGTTGGAAGCGGAGGGGCGTTCGTCGGTGTTGTAGAGGCCCCAATACTGGCCGTTGATGAAGAGCTGGTAGAACTGGCCGTGAGCGCCGGGCTGGCCCATGGCGATTTGGAGGTCGCGGGAGACCTGGTCGCGGATGGAGATCTGGGAGGGGTCGCCGCCGAAGCTCCAGGAATAGTTTTGTCCACAGCGGAGGTCGAAGAGCTGGAATTCCTGGGCGCCATCGGGTCCGAACATGGGGAACTTGAGCTTGCCGCCGTAACCGGGGTCATCGCGGAAGAAGAATCGGAATCCGTGCTTGGGGTTTTCGCCGGTGCGGCTGAATCCGCCACGGACGCGGACGCCGCCGTTGATCTGGAAACCCTGTGTGCCGTCGGGGTAGATGAGTTCGATGGAGGCTTGTCGTTCCCAGTTCCGGCCGGAGCCCCAGGGGTTGACGTAGAATCCTGTGCCGGGATCGAACATGTCTTTAAGGTCCAAGGTGATGGAGAAAGTGGGGATCGAGGTGAGGCCGGTCTTGACGGTGGTGGAGTAGGAGGGGTTATTGACGACGCGCTGGTCCATGCCGTAATCGATAATCTGGCCGTTGAGGTAACCTTGCTTGGGCCAGTCGGGGCTGGTGGTGGGGGTTTCGTGGTTGGGGGACTGGCGGATGATGTCGTCGATGAAGAGGTATGTCTGGGTGTCGGAGTTGGCGGGGAGGAAGCCTGTGGCGAAGGCGGCCGCGCGGATGCTGGTGGTGGAGGCGATGTGGATCGGGTTGGTGTAGAGGAAGCCGGAGGTGGCGGTGGGGACGGTGCCATCGGTGGTGTAGCGGATCTGTGCGCTGTCGGTGGCGCAGGTGATGGTGAGATCGAAGGGGCTGGAATAGTAGCCGCGGTCGTGATCGAACTTGGTGTCAGCGACGATTGTGGAGAGGCTGGAGGGGTCGTTGGCTTTGCCGGGGGTGGGTGCGGTGAAGTAGCGATCGACGTTGAGGAGGTTGTCGATGCCTTGGACTTCGGGGTAGATGAGGAAGTCGGCGCGGTCGTCAGATTTGTTGAGAGCGTGGATCGCCAGGACGTTGTTGCCGACGCGGAGGAGGTTCATGTACTGGGTAATGTCGATGTCCTCGTAGTTGAGGGCTTGGGCATCGGGGTGGGTGGCGGTGGCGGAGGAGTTCCAGAGGGGAGTCTTTGGGACGTTGCGGCTGGCGATGGGTGTGCCGTTGAGGTAGGCGACGAAGCCGTCGTCGTATTTGACGCGGAGCTTGAGGACATCGAAATTGGGTGTATCGCCGACGGCGAAGGGGATGCGGATGTAGGCGGAATTGGAATTGGTCATTTGGGATTTGACATCGGTGCCGATGAGGTCGGAGTAATTGGGCGGGGGAGTGCTGGAGGTGGTTTTGACGGACCATCCCAAGAGGCCGTCGCTGAGGAGCCTGAAGGAGCTGAGGTCGAAGCCGGAGCGGTAGCCTTGAGCGATGGAGAGTTCGGCCTCGTCGCCGCCGCCGCACTCGTAGAAATCGAATTGGATGGTGGTCCGGAGGCCGCCGTCGGGGACGTTGAACGTCGCAAGGGTGTTGGCGGTGCCGCGTGTGGCGCCATAGACGAGGGTATCGGAGGGGCTGGGGTTGGTGGCGCCGCTGTATTCATCGTTGATGCGTGTGAGGAACGTGACGCCGGGGATTTTGAGGAGGAATCCGTCGTCGGTGTTGCCGTTGATGGTCCACTGTCCGGCGGGGATGACCACGTTGGCGGTGGAGCGGACGGCGTATTGTTCGCGCTGCGGGATGTTCATATTGTCGCCGACACCGGCGCCGTTGGGCAACGTCAAGTCGCCGCCGAACTGGCCGCCGCTGTCGGAGCAGAAATTGACGACGGGGACGTCCTTGGTGGAGATGATGGAGCCGGCGGGGACGCCGCCGTTGAGGATGGATTCGGCGATTGCGATGTTGTAGATGTTGGCGGTGGAAGTGTCGATCATTTTGGAGGTAAAGCCGGAGATCTGTGGCGCGGGGGGCTCGGTTTCGTAGCCGACGCCGGTCTTGCCGTTGATCCAGGCGGAGTCGTCGAAGGCGATGTCGGTCCAGGTGAGGCCGAGGGCGCCGCTGGTGGGGATGAGGATTTTGGCGGTGGCGGCGGTGGAGACGAGGCGGGTGATGATCTGGTCGACGGTTCGGCCGTAGGAGATGTCGGCCTGTTGCTGGGGGTATTTGGGGGCGTATTGGGAAACGATGGTGGAGCCGTCGGCCGCGACGAGGCCGAGGTATTCGCCGGTGGGGTCGAGTTTGAAGTCGGTGTGGAGCTGTTGGCCGGGGACGGCGCGGCCTTCGCCAGAGGCGAAGACGACGAGATAGCTGCCGGCGGCGAGGGATGTGGAGGGAAACTTCCACATGGGCGGGGCTTGGGGATCGTTGGGAAGGTGATTGGTCAGGTAGTAGCCGGTGAGGTCAACGGCCTTGGTGTCGGGGTTGTAGATTTCGATCCAGTCGGAGTATTTGCCGTCGACGTCTTTGAGGGTGCGCGTGTTTTCGGCCATGAACTCGCTGATGACGGGGGTGACGGCGAGGAGCTGGCGCGGTTCGAGGAGTTCGAGTTGGCATGTGGAACGGCCGGTGCTGTGCCGGAGGCGTGCAAACGATTTCCCGTCTTTGCCGAGTGACTTGCCGCGATGTACAACCATTAGACCGGCTCCAGCGTGAAATCTCAGATGCGTGTTGGAAGAGTCCTTGCCTATAAGCATTTACGCCATGGCCTATGAGGCCGTTCGCTCGATTCGGGCTTTGCCATCGGACGCGATGCGAGAACGGGGGCTGGCTGGTTCGGCTGAAACAGCAAGCTCGCCTCGATACTGACTTTGACCGCGCTATTGAGCTGGGTCCAGCGAGTTACCCGGTTGATGACCCCAAGAGTGACGGTGCCGGGGCGGAGAAGGATGGAAGATAGGTCTAATCGAGAGATTTCACCCAGCTTCACATCGCATAGCGCAGCCGCAGTGGCATGTTCTGCGTACGTCCGATTGCCCTCGATGCCTCCAATCAACCAAGGTGGTTGCAGACCACTACTCTGCCTCATGCATATCGGGCGGCGGAGCGGAGGTCAAGTAAAAAGCGTCTGGTCCGGGTCGTCGGTGAGCCAGGAGAGGTTGGTAAGTCGCGGGCGTGCGATCGGCTGGCCGGTGGCAAAGAGGGGCTGGGGTGGGTCGGCGGGTGCGGCGAGGGGGCCGGATTGGATGATGAAGGCGGAGTCGATGAGGAAATAGTCGTCGGCGTTGACCACGCCATCGTAATTCAGATCACCGTTTTCATAACCGCCTTGTTGGATGACGAAGCCGGAATCAACGAAGAAGTAGTCGTCGGCGTTGACGATGCCATCGAGGTTGGCGTCGCCGTTCCAGGTGTATTTGACAAGGACGGAGTCGTCTTTGATGGCAACGCCGAGGCCGGTGGAGTCGGTGGATTGGGTGGTCTTGATGCCGGGTCCGCTCCAGGTGCCGCCGGTGCGGGCGGACTTGATCCAATTGAAGACCTGGGGCAGAACCGTGGAAGGCGAGCCGGTTTGGATGATCAGGTCGTTGTCGGCGAGGTCGAGGATGCCGTTGCCGCTGAGGGTCAGGGCCTGCGTTTGCAGGGTGCGGTTGCCGTTGGGGGTAAGGCTGGCCTCCGCATTGTCGCCAATGGTCAGCGATGAGAGGTGTTGGGGAGTATTGAAGATCAGGCGAATGGGATTGGCAGGGTCGGAGCCGACGAGGGTGATGCGGGTGCCGTTGAGGTCGCAGTCGATGGTGTAGGCGCCTTGGGAGAGGTTGAGTGTGCGCAGGCTGTCGAGCGGCAGGGTGTAAGTGGGGAGGTTGGGCGGGAGGGTGTTCTGGAAGATTTGGAGGACGGTTCCCGCGGAGCGGAGGTAGAAGGTATCGGCCGGGCTGGTGGCGGGAAGAGTGGTGGCGGTGAGGGTGAAGGTCTTGGTGGCGGGGGTGGAGAGGGGATTGCCGGCGAGGTCGGTGATGCCAGCGGGATCGATCGCGAGGGTGTATGTGCCTTCGAAGCAGGTGCGAGGAGCGAGATTATTGAGGGTGTAGGTTCGGCCGTCGGGAGCGAGGGTGAGGGTTTGGGTGGAAAGGGACACGAGGGTGTCGGCGAAAGAGAGAGTGAGGCGGGAAAGGTCGAAGCCGGTGACAGGCTCGGAGAAGGTGAGGGTGATGGAGGAGACGGGGGTGGTGCGTGGGTCGGGGGCGACGGGGGAGATGATGGCGGTGGGGGGGGTGGAGTCGAAATTGGGTTGGCCCGTGGTGCCGCCGTCGGGGATAGCGGACCAGTTGGCGGGGTCGTTGCCGTAATTTGCGGAGACGAGGCGGGCGAGCGAGTCGCCGGAGCCGTCGGGGGTGGTTGGCCACGGGGCGATGTTGTTGTAGTTGACGTGATCGACGAGGATCAGCGGGACATAGCCATCCGGCTCGGGCGTGCCGGGCTTGCTGAGGTCGAGTTTTTCGCCGGTGTTTTCGAGCAGGCCGGTGAACGGGCCGAAGATGGGAACCTCTGCGGGGATGCTGTACTTGGTGCGGAAGGTGTCGGCGGGGATGTTGACGACCAAGGCAAAGCCAGCGGCGGGGATGGAATCGTCGGTGGCGAAGCTGAAGGCGATGCCGTTGGTGAACTGCCAGACGTTGGCGGGGTGGTTGGTGTCGAAGAGTGGGACGGGCTGGTTGGTGAGGTTGCGGAGCTCGATGAACTCGTCGCTGCCGGTGGGGGGGCTGTACATGATTTCGTTGATGACAACGGGGCCGACGCTGGGATAGGGGTTGGGTTGGTTGGGTGTGGGGGTGGTCATGGCGACAAAATCGCTGTCGCCGGTGCTCGGCTTGGTGTATCGGCCGAAGGTGACGTCGAGGTCGGCGGCGCCGAAGTCGGCTGATTCGCGGTAACCGCCGAGGGCGTTGTTAACTCCCGAGCAGAGGTGGGCGTCGTCGCCGGTGTGTTCCTGGAAGCCGAAGACGGTCTTACAGCCCGGATTGGCGGGGTTGCCAAAATGATCGGCCTGGGTGAAGACGAGATAGCTGTGCTTGAAGATCTTTGTGCCGGGCTGGATCTTGTACTTCTGGAGATCGCCGGTGGAATCGCTCAGGAACCAGCCGGAGATGTCAATGTCCTTGTCGGTGGTGTTGTAGAGTTCGATCCAGTCGCCTTTGTCGGCGGATGGGTGGCTGAGCAGTTCGTTGATGACGATGGAGTTGGGGTTGTAGCCGAGGTCGCCAGCGTTGGGGTTGCCGTTGATGTTGTAGCTGGGCCGCCAGCCGGCCTTGGTGCTGAGGACGAGGTCGGAAGCGGCGGGGTCGATCGCGACGATGGAGAATCCTTCGCCGTCGGTGTGGCCGAACCAGCCGTCCTTGAATGTGAAGTCCTGGATGAGCTGGCCGAGGTCGGTGGAGAGGATGATGCGGGTGCCGGCGTTGTCGAGGTTGCCGGTGTACGTTCCGGTGATGGGAATCGTCGCGCCGTAGCGCTCCTGGAACGTCTCGATGTTGTTCACGAGGATGATGCGGTCACCGGGCTCGATTTGCTGGGTGATAATGAACGTGCTCGTGACGCCGCCGGAGAGAGTGAACGTGCCGGGGTAGAGCACATTGACGCCGGTGTTTTGGAGTTCGATGAACTCGTAGTCGTCAGCCAGGTTGGGGCTGTTGGTCGGCGGCTGGGGGTGGTACATGATCTCGGAAACGCGGATCGAAGGCGGTGGGCCGATGATGAAATTGGCGTCTTCCGTGGCCGACCAGGTCGAGCCATCGAGAACGCGCGCTCGCACTCGCGAACTCGTGGAAATAGTGATTGGCCCGGTGTATTCACGGGCTTTGGCGGAGTTGAGGGCGCCGCCGGGGAGGCGGGGGTCCGAGCCGTCGGTGGTGTAGTAGATTTTGCCGGTGCCGGTCTTGGTGATGGTCAGGGTGTAGGTGCTGGTGAATTCGCCGCCGCGCTTGCTGTAGACGGGCGCGGCAACAGATGGGAAGAGGCCGGCGGTGCGGAACTGGTTGACGACCACGCCGCTACGTTGGGGGAAATAGCTGGCGAGCATCGTGTTCTGGGTGGCCAGCCAGTCCTCGCGGGTGTAGGCGTCTCCCGGTCGGCGGTTGTCGCCCCAGCGGGCGGATTCGCCGACGATCGCGCGATCGATCTCGGTCATGCGCGCGAAGTAAGCGGCGGCGGGCATGTTGTTCTCGGGATGAGCGGGATCCCAGTTGGGATTAGTGGGATTGACGTAGAACGTTCCGCCGGGGGTCAGGAAGTGCATCTGAACGCGGTCGGCAAATCGCAGCCGGTACTCCGGGCTGTTTTTCAGGGAATCGTTGATGCCACGCGGGTGGCCGGTATCGCCGCTGGCGCCGGTCACGTTGTCGCCAAGGTTTTCGAGGGTATGCTCGGCGTCCCAACTGTGGAATCGCCACTTGCCGCCGGGAGTGACGCGGTCGTACGTGGCATACCAGTTCTTGTTGGTCCAGTCGAGGTTGCCGGAGTAGTGGTTGGCGATCATGTAATCGATGAAGGCATCGATGTCGAGGATCTGCTCGACCTGCTGGTAGTTGGCCAGGACGGTCAGGTCGGCATTGACGCGGCTGAGCAGGGCGTTGTAGTCGGCGCGCACAGTCGCCGGGTCTCCGTTGACGATGGCCTCGTCGCCATACTGGATGCCGTGCTTGACGACGTCGTAGTTTTCATCCTGGCCGCCGATGTATTCCTGTGCGAAGTGCTCGTCGGGGCGCTCGTGGAGGTCGTACATTCCCCAGTAGATGCCGTTGAGGTAGAGGTGGACGAATTGGCTGTGCGGGCCGTAGCCGCCCATGGAGTTCTGAGCGTCGGAGACGAAGGTGTCAGTGAGGAAGCGGGCGGTGGTCTGCTGGCCGGCCTCGGGGTGCGTCCACGTGTGGTTGAGGTGGGCATCGAGGACGAGGGTATCGAACTCATCGGTAGCGTCCTCGCCGTAGATATCGTGACGCACGTTCCCTGGGCCATAAACGGTCTTGAAGAGGACGCGCATGGAGAGCTTGTAGCTTTTCCATCGCTGGGCGCTGGTTCCGCCGATGCCGCCGCCGATGATCTGGACGCCGGCGTTGGCCTGGAATGCGTTGGTGCCGTCGGGGTTGAAGTACTCCATCGAGACCGGCCGCTCGATGGCGACGCCCTGGGGGTAAATGCCGACGCCGCCGGGTGCGAACCAGTTGTCCACGCTGGTGACGAGTGAGACCACGGCCAAGGACTTGAGGTCATTGCGAATGGTGGCGGCGTTGGCGGCGACGACGGTCGGGTCCATTGCGTAATCTGGTCCGCCGACAGTGCCGCTCTGCCCCCAGGTTTGCGGCAATCCGACCCCGTCCTGCGTAAGAATATCGTCGAGGAAGAGATAGGTCTGCGTGTCGATGTTGGAGGAGAGGAAGCCGACCTTGTAGGCAGCGGCCCGGAGGGTGGTGGTCTTGGAGACGTGGATCGGAAGGGTGTAGACCGTTCCGGTGGTGGCAGTGGGGGCTGTGCCGTCGGTGGTGTAGCGGATCTGAGCGCCCGCAGTGGCCGATGAAATCACAACGTCAAAAGCCGCGTCATAGAAGCCGCGGTCATGGTCGAACTTGGTGTCGGCAACGATGCCCAAAGCGCCGGGCTGGTTGGGCTGGCCGGGCGTGGGGGTGGCAAAGTACTGCTCGGCGCCGACGATGATGGAGGCGGCGATCAGTTCGGCGGAGATGAGAAAATCGGTGTCGTCGGCGGAGACGTTCAGGCCATGGATCGCCAGGACGTTGGCGTTGTCTTCGGCGAGCAGCAGGTTGGCGAAGCCGGTGAGGTCGATTTCTTCAAAGCCGCTGGCGGCATGGGAACTGGTCGCGGCGGAGTCGTGCGAGAGCGGGTCCGGTGCGTTTCGCCATGCGACGGGCGTGCCATTGAGATAGGCAACAAAGCCGTCATCGTAATCGATACGCAGCTTGAGCGACGACACCTTGCCCACGTCCACCGCCGCGAATGGCAGCCGCATGTAGACCGACGAATTCACGCCCTTCATCTGCGGGCCGATGTTGCCCTGGATCTTGCCGCCGTAGTTGCCCCACCCCGTGGAACTGGGCGGCGCGGTGGCCGCCGAGAGGTAAACATCCGCGTTGTAAGCCCCGGTGCCGGAGGCCGTTTGGACTTTGACGTAGTAAATCCCGTTGGCGGGGACGATGTACGCGTAGACAGGCGAGTCTTTGTCGTATGGCGACGCAAAAACGCTGCTGCCATCTTCCTTGGCCAGTTCCTTACCGGTCGAGTCGAGCAAAGTGACCTTCGCGTTGAGGCTGGAGGTCGAGTCGATGTTAATGCTGACTCGGTCGTTCTTGGTCAACTGATAGGCAAACACATCAACGTCGGAGGCGGATGAAACCGCGCCCGCCGTGCGCGAGCGGTAGCCAACCTGCCGCCAACTCGTCGAAGCGTCATTGGCACCGCCCAGGCTGTTGTTGCCTTCACTCTCGGCCGTGAAAGTGCCCCCGGTCGTGGGCGTCGCGCCGGTGTTCTCCAGCCATGCGGTGATGGTGTAGCTTCCGTTCGTACCTGCATTGGCGTGGATGTAATACGTATCGGCCGTCGTGACCGTGAGCCGAGCAATCAATGCATCCTGCCCAGAGCCTGAACCCGTGTCGCTGGTGACTTGGGTATTGCTGCCAGTTGTCCCTCGCCAAAGCTCGACCGTCGCCGACGTCAGCGTGCCGCGACTGGAGCCGGCGCCGGACTCGGTGATGGTAATGACATCGCCGGGTTGGAGTGTGCCGATCTTGAACCAGTCCTCCGACGAGCCAAATGCACCGGTGAACCCCAATTGGTAGAGGTTTCCCGAGTACGCCGCGAAATTGTAGATCGCCGAGTTCGCTGTCCCCGTGGTGTTGTTTGGCTCAACCTCAGTGGGCAGCTTGGTGCCCGCAAAGTCGTACCCGACGCCGTTGGCGGCCGTGGACCAGCCGGTGGAATCATCGAAGCCGACATGGGTCCAAGTGGTGGCGAGACTGTCGTCGGTGGGGATGAGGAACTTGGCGGGGGCGCCGGTGCTGACGAGGGTGGTCGCGGTGACCAGGTCGGGCCCGAGGCCATATGACACATCCTCGACCTGCGGGGGGAAGGCGGGTTTGTATTCGAAAGCAACCGTGTTGTCGGCTTTGACCAGGGCGAGGTATTCGCCTTTCTCCCAATCCAGCTTGAAGTTGGTATGCAGCGGCTGGCCGGCGATCGCTCGCCGTTTGTCGGAGGCAAACACCTTCAGAAAGCCTCCGCCTGCCAGCGGAGTGTCGGGAAACGTCCACTTGCCGAGTTTGTCCGCATCGTCGGTGAGATGCCAGCCGGCGAGGTTCACCGCCGTGCTCGCCGGGTTGTAGATTTCGATCCAATCGGAGTGGGAGCCGTCCTCGTCGGTCAGGCCATTGTTGTTGTTTGCCAGGAACTCGCTGATGATCGGGTCGGTGGCGGCGAGGAGTTGCCGCCGCTCGAGGCCCTCAATGCTGACCGCCGCGACCGCGCGCCTGCGGGTGCTTCGGCGCCAAAGGCCGAGGCTGCCAGGCCACTGGAACGGCGTGGAGTCGCGCTGAACTGAAAAACCCATGCACCGCCTCCCATACGTGCTGAAAGGAACAGCTACACAAACAGTTGCCGGCCGCCGAACGCGTGGACGAGCCGTAGTTTGACGAACGATGTCCTGCGTTCGGAAGCGAGCTGTCGGCGACAAGTCGGACGGCTACCTGAGTTTAACAAGATGTGCCGCTGCGAGAGCGGCGGGTGGACTCAGGCGCAGATGAACCATCCGTTTCCGATCAGGTGCCGGCGAACTGGCCATAGCCGCGTTAACGTAATCTAGAATAACCCGTTAGCGAGGGTCGGTCAAAGAGAATCCGGATTGCGGCGGGGGTTCGTTAATCTGGGGAAAGGTGAATTGCTTTGCGGACTGGGTCAAGCGTAGGATCTGCGACGGCTGTAACAGGCAGTTGCGGTTGGAACGCGGTGCGGAAATTGCAGAAGCAAGCGGTGATATCCCCAGCGGGTTTGTAGGGGGTGGCAATGGGATGGAGCGGAAATCCGTTTCTGAGCAGTGCTTGACAATCCTCCCTTCGCCGATACACTGCCCGATTCTCCACGGACGAGCCGTTGGCGGTCCGTGATGATTCTTAGTTAGAGGTTTCTGAAAATGAGCACGTACATGCCCAAGCCGGGCGAAATCAAAGGCAGTTGGCATCTGATCGATGCGACTGGCCAAGTGTTGGGCCGCCTGGCGGCACGCGTTGCGATTATTCTTCAGGGCAAGCACAAGCCGACCTATACGCCGCACATCGATACGGGTGATTTTGTGGTGATCGTGAATGCCGAGAAGGTGAAGGTCACGGGCCGGAAGGCTTCCCAGATGCAGTATGAGACGTACTCGAAGTATCCGGGTGGCCGGCATGTTTATGCGTATCGGGAGATGAACGCCAAGCACCCGGAGAAGGTGATGGAGATAGCGATCCGGCGGATGCTGCCCAAGAGCCGTATGGGTCGGCACCTGCTGACGAAGCTGAAGATCTATCGCGGGGAGCAGCACCCGCACCAGGCTCAACAGCCGAAGGAATTGAAGATCGCGTAATTCGTTGGGGATCGAGAAGCCAGGGTTTAGAAGAGAAAATTCAGGACGAACATGGCCGAACAAGCAACTGTCCTTCCAGTCGAAGTGATTCCGCAAGTCCCTGCGAAGCGGACGTATGTATGGGGCACCGGGCGTCGCAAGACGGCGGTGGCCCGGGTGCGGATTGCCCCCGGTTCGGGGAAGATCGAGATCAATGGTCGGACCTTGAACGACTATTTCACCAGCGAGCGGGACCGCAAGGCTCTCTTTGGGCCGCTGGAAGTGACCAACACCGGCGGGAAACTGGACATCTGGGTTAATTCCAACGGCGGCGGGCTGATGGGTCAGGCTGGCGCGGTGGTCATGGGCTTGAGCCGGGCGCTGGTCAAGTATGATCCGACGACCGAAGTGAGCCTTCGCAACGGCAGCTTCCTCACACGCGACTCGCGTATGAAGGAGCGTAAGAAATACGGGCAGCGTGGTGCGCGGCGTCGGTTCCAGTTCTCCAAGCGGTAAACGAGAAGACACAGAGCAACGACCGAATAAAAGCGGCGTCTGCTGGACGCCGCTTTCTCTATTTCCATCGGCTTATTGGTTGATCGCCTGGAGCATGATTCCTACCCCAGCTTGGCCAGTTCGGCTTCGGCGTCGGCGAGCTGTCGGCGGGTTTGCTGGACGAGGTTCGCGGGGGCTTTGGAGATGTAGGCCTCGTTGGTGAGGCGGCCTTTCATGGTGGCGATCTGCCTGGCCAGTTCGTCGCGGCGCTTGGCGGTTCGCTGTTTTTCAGCGTCGGCGTCAACGAGGTTTTCGAGGAAGATTTCGCAGCCGGCAGCCTGGGTGCGAGCGGAATTGGGTGGGGGGGGCAGTTCGGATTCTACCTGGCGGATCGCGCAGGTGGCCAGAAGCTCGATGGTGGGTTTGTTGGCTTCGATTTGGCGCGCGGCGTCGCCGGGGGCGACGATGGAGACGGTCACGGGCTTCTTCTGGTCCACTTTGTATTCGTTGCGGACGTTGCGGATGGCGGCGATCAGCTCCTGGAGCTTGGAGAAGACGAATTCGGCGCCTTCGGAGGTGATGTCATCGTTGAATTGGGGCCATTCGGAGAGGATAAGGCGTTTGTGGGTTTTGAGGTCGATGCGGTTGGGGATGGAGCGGTCGGGGCGGATTTCGTTCAGCTTCCACCAGATGGTTTCGGTGATGAAGGGGATCATGGGGTGCATGAGGCGCATCGAGACGTCGAGGGCGGCGGCGAGGATGTTGGCGACTTGGCCGCGGCGGGGGCCATCCTTCAATTCGGGCTTGATGGCTTCAATGTACCAGTCGCACAGGTCGCGCCAGAAAAAGTCGTAGCAGGTCTTGGCGTAAACGTCGAAACGGTATTCAGCGATGGCGGCGTCGGCTTCTTTGATCGCGCGCATCAGCCGCGACAGAATCCAGCGGTCGGGGATGGTCCATTTGGCTTCATCGACCGGCTCGGCCGGGATATTTGCGAGGTTCTGGAGGGCGAAGCGGGTGGCGTTCCAGATTTTGTTGCAGAAGTTGCGGCCGACGTCGAATTTGTCGGAGGTGTTGCGGCCTTTGGCGTCGCGTTTGACGGGGAGGCGGGCGTCCTGGGTTTCGGTGGCCATCTGGGTGAGGGTAAAGCGCAGGGCGTCGGCGCCGTGGGTGTCGATGATGTCGACGGGATCGACGCCATTGCCCTTGGACTTGGACATGCGCTCGCCTTTGCCGTCGAGGATGGTGGGGTTGATGGCGACGTGGTGGAAAGGAATGGCCTTTTCGATTTTCGATTTTGGATTTTGGATTTTCGATTTGGCTTCTTCGGGGGAGTTGGCGGTGAATTGGTTGTGGCCCATGTTGTAGAGGCCGGCCATGACCATGCGGGCGACCCAGAGGGTGATGATGTCGCGGGCGGTGACGAGGACGGAGGTGGGGTAGTATTTCTGGAGTTCGGGGGTGTTGTCGGGCCAGCCGAGGGTGGAGTGGGGCCAAAGGGCGGAGGAGAACCAGGTGTCGAGGACGTCGGGGTCTTGGGTGAAGCCGTCCCGCTTTTCCAGAATGGAAGAGATCTTGCCGCCTCCTCCATCGGAGTCGTCACCGAGGCAGACGAACACGAAGTATCGACCGTCCAACTCATGTAGCTTTGCCGCATTGTTCTCACATTCGAACGATACCGACATCTCGTTGGCGAGAGACTCGGCCTCAGCATGCGTCGAGAACTCCTTTGACCAGATTGGTATCCGATGTCCCCACCACAATTGGCGGGAGATGGGCCAGTCGCGTTTTTCGCCTAGCCAGGCTAAATACTGCTGGGCGTGGCGTTCGGGGTAGAACTTGATGGTGCCATTGCGGACGACTTCGAGGGCGGGTTCGGCGAGGGGGGCCATTTTGACGAACCACTGATCAGAACGGCACGACTCGATGGAGGTCTTGGAGCGGTCGGAATGGGCGACCTGGGTTTCGTAGGGTTCTTCCTTGAGCAGTAGGCGCTGGGCGTCGAGGTCGGAGACGACCTGTTTGCGGGCGGCGTTGAGTTTGAGGCCGGCGTATTTGCCGCCCTTGTCGTTGATCTTGCCGTCGGGGGTGAAGAGGTCGATGACACCAATCTGGTCGGAGTGACGTTGCCAGCATGCGTAGTCGTTCTGATCGTGTCCGGGCGTCACCTTCACGCAGCCGGTGCCGAATTCCATGTTGACGAGGATGGGGTCGGCGATGATGGGGATGAGGCGGTCCATGAGGGGGAGGCGGACGGATTTGCCGATGGCCCAGTTCCAGCGGGGGTCGTCGGGGTGGACGGCGACGGCGGTGTCGCCCAGCATGGTTTCGGGGCGGGTGGTGGCGACGACGCCGTGGGTTGGTCGGGGGGAGGGTTCAGGGTTCAGGGTTCGGGGTTCAGTAGGGCCGTCTGAACCCTGAACGCTGAACCCTGAACCCTCTGCATCGACGATGGGATATTTGATGTGCCAGAGGCTTGTCTTGACGGTTTCGTAGTAGATTTCGTCGTCGGAGACGGAGGTTTGGAGGAAGACGTCCCAGTTGACGAGGCGTTTGCCGCGGTAGATGAGGCCGTCTTTGAAGAGTTTGAAGAAGGTTTCGCGGACGGCGCGGGCGCACATGTCATCGAGGGTGAAGCGGCTGCGGTCCCAGTCGCAGGAGCAGCCTAGGCGTTGGAGTTGGTTGAGGATTCGGCTGCCGTACTGCTCTTTCCATTTCCAGATGCGTTCGACGAGGGCCTCGCGGCCGACATCGTGGCGGGTTTTGTTTTCCTTTTCCTTGAGTTCCTTTTCGACGACGGCCTGGGTGGCGATGCCGGCGTGGTCGATGCCGGGGACCCAGACGGTGTTGTAGCCGGCCATGCGGTGGCGGCGGATGAGGATGTCCTGGAGGGTGTTGTTGATGGCGTGGCCGAGGTGGAGGGCGCCGGTGACGTTTGGCGGGGGGATGACGATGGAGTAGGGATCGCCTGGGGCGGCGGGGTCGGCGTGGAAGCACTTTTCGCCCATCCAGACGGCGTAGGCGGCGGCCTCGACGGCGGCGGGGTCGTAGGTTTTTGGGAGTTCGGCGGGTTGTTGAGTGTTAGAGGTCATGGTTGTTCTGATTTTCGATTTTCGAATGTCGATTTTCGATTTGGCAGATCGCAAATCGGTTGAGTCCTTGTGTTTTTTGGAACGGGAATAGTACGGGAGTGGGGTCAGCCGGGGAAGGGCCGGGAGAAGCCAGGACAATCCCATTTTATCAAGGATAAGCCGAAAAGCAGTCGGCCGACAGAAGAAGCTTCAGCCGACGGGCTGGGCATGCACGGTCCGGCAGCCGGCACCGGCGGTGATGTCCTTATCGCGCAGCCAGTGGCGCAATTTGGCATTGCGAGGAGCCGGTACTGCCTTGATGCCCTTGGGCAGCGCGCGAGTTTGCGCCGGGCGAGGGGTCTTTTTGTTATTGGCGTTTTTTCCGGGCATGTTTGGCTCCTCTCTGGCTGACAGGCGGAAAGTCGAGCAACTCATTGGCCGCCTCAGCCGGAAGCTCCATGGGCGTGTATCTCACGCCTTCGAATACAATAGGATCTGCGTTGAGCTTTTGCAAACCTCTTCTTTCATACCAATCGACGAAATCGGGACTGGCATCCAATCGCACATGGCCTTCGTAGCCGAGGCGGCGGCTGAAATCGGCTGCCCATCTCAGCAATTCGGTTCCCACACCCGTGAAGTATGGAGCCTTATCGATCCGCAGATCCGGGCGATTTCTCGGTGCAGTGAAGAGCAGTTCGACGAATAATGTGCGCGCTCCTTTTGTCAGGCCAGAGTCCACCGCTTCCGTCGAGATCAGCATCGCGCCTTGAACGGCGCCGTCGCCCGTGACGATGGCGAGCTTCTCGGACCTGAGGATTCGACCGCCATACTCGATCGCCAGGTCGCGCCAGTCCCAGTGCCGATCGATGGGTTCTTGATCGGAGCTGAGCTCCAGGCAAACCTCGTTCCACCAATCCCGCATGATCTGCGCTTCCGCCATGTCAGCGGTAAGCGGAACGATGTGCGCGTCGACATAGACGCCGGCTGGGGCGAAATAGAGGATGGCGGCCTTCGGTTGGATCATCGTGAAGCCCCGATGAGCTTGCGTGCACAACTTAGGCAAACGGCTGAGGCTTGTCCAGCAAAAGACGCCGGCCACAAGGCGGCCGCTCGAGCTGTCTAGTGAGAATCGCGGGAGGTGAATTGGCAGCCGGCGAGGAGGTGGCTGAGGTCGGTCAGGCGATGGGCCATGAGGTGGATGACGTTGCCTTGGCGTTCGATGTAGCCATCGGCCTGGAGGAGGCCGGCGTGGCGGGCGGCGGAGCGGTATTTGTCGTAGATGTTGGGGCGGATGATGAGGTTGGCGATGCCGGTTTCGTCTTCGAGGGTGATGAAGACGATGCCGGCGGCGGTGCCGGGGCGCTGGCGGATAAGGACGAGGCCGGCGACTTTGGCCCATTGGCCATTGCGGAGGTGTGGGAGGTGGGTCGCGGGGGTGATGTTGAGGGATTGGAGTTGCGGGCGGACGAGGGCGACGGGGTGGCGTTTGAGGGAGAGGTGGGTGGTGCGGTAGTCGGTCATGACCTCTTGGCCGAGGGGCATGGGGGGGAGGGAATTTTCGATTTTCGATTTTTGATTTTCGATTGGGCAGGCGTCGAAGAGGGGGAGATCGTCGTCGGAGAGAGCGAGGACTTGCCAGAGGGCTTGGCGGCGGGGGAGGTTGAGTGAGGCGAAGGCGTCGGCGTCGGCGAGGCGTTGGAGGACGTGGCGAGGGAGGGCGGTTCGGCGGTGGAATTGGGGGATGGAGGTGAAGGGGCCATATTGGTGGCGGGCGGCGATGAGTTGGTTGGCGTGGGCGAGTTGCAGGCCTTTGATTTGGCGAAGGCCGAGGCGGAGGGGGGGGGAGTGTTTTCCCCAGGAGGATTTGTCAGGCACGGAGGGGGGAAATGATGAATGATGAATGATGAATGATGAATCAGAAGGGAAATCGCGGGTGATGGTGGGTTGTGCTGTGTCCTTTGTGTTCTCTGTGGCTGGATTTTTCTCGAGGGAGCGGGATTCGGCGTGCGCTGAAGCGCAGGGTACGGATTCCGCGTGCGCTGAAGCGCACCCTACGGATTCCGCGTACGCTGAAGCGCACCCTACGGTTCCTACGGATTCCAATGTGCAATCCCAGTGGCTGTGGTTGATGTCGGGGGGGAGGACGGTGACGCCGTGGGATTGGGCGTCGCGGACGATCTGGGCGGGGGCGTAGAAGCCCATGGGTTGGCTGTTGAGCAGGGCGGCGGCGAAATGGGCGGGGTAGTAGCGTTTGAGGTAAGCGGAGACGTAGACGAGTAGTGCGAAGGAGGCGGAGTGGGATTCGGGGAAGCCATATTCGCCGAAGCCGCGGATCTGGAGGAAGCACTGTTCGGCGAACTGGGTGGTGTAGCCATTTTTGAGCATTCCCTGGACGATTTTGTGGTGGAACGGGTCGAGTTCGCCGTTTTTTCGCCAGGCGGACATGGCGCGGCGGAGGCGGTCGGCCTCTTCGGCGGAGAACCCGGCACCGACCATTGCGACGCGCATGGCTTGTTCCTGAAATAGCGGCACACCCAGTGTCTTCTCCAGCACGGTGCGTAACGCGTCGCTCGGATAACTCACGGCCTCCTCGCCATTACGCCGCCTCAAATACGGATGCACCATGTTTCCCTGAATCGGCCCCGGCCGAACAATCGCCACTTCAATGACCAGATCATAGAAGCATCTCGGCCGCAATCGCGGGAGCATCGACATTTGCGCACGGCTTTCGATCTGAAAAACGCCCACGGTATCTGCGTCAGAGATCATGTCATAAACGGCGGGGTCTTCGGCGGGGATGGTGTGGAGTTGCAACGGTGCAGTTCCCGCGTGTGCTGAAACGCACCCTACCGGGCTGTTTACCATTTGTATCGCTTTCGAAATGCAGGTGAGCATGCCCAGGGCGAGGACATCGACTTTTAGAATCCCCAACGTATCGATATCGTCCTTGTCCCACTCGATGACCGTCCGATTCTCCATTGCGGCGTTTTCAATGGGAACCAGCTCGCACAATAGTCCGCGGGTCATGACCATGCCGCCGACGTGTTGGCTGAGGTGGCGGGGGAAGCCGAGGAGTTGGCTGGTGAGATCGACGACGAGGCGGATGGTGGGGTTGGCGGGATCGAGGCCGAGTTCAAGGAGCTGGTCGTCTTTGAGGGTGCCGCGGTGCCACCCGTCGAGCTTTCTGGCCATCTGATCGACCAGATCCAGGCTCAAACCCAGCGTCTTGCCCACATCGCGTACTGCCGATCGTCCGCGATACGAAATCACTTCAGCCGTCATCCCGGCGCGGTCGCGGCCGTACTTTTCGTAGATGTATTGGATCACCTCTTCTCGGCGTTCATGCTCGAAATCGACGTCGATGTCCGGCGGCTCGTTGCGTGCAGCGCTGACGAATCGCTCGAAGAGCAGATCGATCTTGGCGGGGTCCACGGAGGTGATGCCGATGCAATAGCAGACGGCGGAGTTGGCGGCGGAGCCTCGGCCCTGGCAGAGGATGCCGCGGGAGCGGGCGAATTGGACCAGGTCGTAGACGGTGAGGAAGTAGGCTTGGTATTTGAGTTTTTCGATGAGGACGAGTTCGTGTTCAATGAGATGGCGGACCTTGTTGGGGATTTTCGATTTTCGATTTTCGATTTTCGACTGGAAATCGGGGGAAGTGGTGGGGGGGAGCTCGGCGAGGGCTTCGGGGCAATAGCGTTCGAGGGCGCCGCGCCAGGCGAGGTCGGCGAGGTGCTCGAGGGCGGTTTTGTTGGGGGGGACGATCTCGTTGGGGTATTCGTATTTGAGTTCATCGAGGGAGAAGGTGCATTGTTCGGCGATTTCGAGGCCGCGGCGGAGGGCTTGGGGGTGATCGGCGAAGAGGCGGTGCATCCGGGCGGGCGATTTGAGGTAACGCTCAGCGTTGGGGAAGAGGCGGAAGCCGGCGTCGTGAATGGTGCAGGTGTGGCGGATACAGGTGAGGATGTCCTGGAGGTTGCGGCGGTCGGGGATGTGGTAATGGACGTTGTTGGTGGCCAGGAGCGGGATTTGGAAGTGGCGGCTGAGGTGGATCAGATCGGAGAGATGGGTGCGGTCGTCGTTGGCGTAGAGACAGGAGGTTGCGAGGGAGAGGCGATGGGCGAGGGCGTCGCGGAGATGTTCGATTTTTGTTTTTTGATTTTCGAATTCATCGGGGGAAGTGGGGGGGATGATGGCGGCGAGGAGGCCGGGGCTGTGGGCGAGGAAGTCGTCGAGAGTGAGCGAGCAATCGCCCTTTTGGGCGCGGCGTTTGCCGAGGGTGAGCAGGCGGCAAAGGCGGGCGTAGGCGGCGCGATCGGTGGCCCAGACGAGCAAATCGGGCGTGTCGGCGAGGGACAAGCGGGAGCCGATGACCAGTTTTGGGGGGCGGTTGCCTCGTTCGGCGATTTGCCTGGCAGCGGCGTGGGCGCGGACGACGCCGGCGAGGGTGTTCAGATCGGTGATGGCGATGGCGCGGTAGCCAAGCTCGGCGGCGCGGTAGACGAGTTCATCGGGGTGGGATGCGCCGCAAAGAAAGGAGAAATTGGTGGTGACGTCGAGTTCGGCGTAGTCGAGGGCGGCTGGCTCGACGGTTGTCGGCGGTGAAGGGAGGTCTCGCAGCTTGGTGTTTGTAGATTCCGGCATAGCGTGGCGGTGGAATTACTCAAATTCGCCGTGCAAATACCATTTGCGGGTTTCGCGGACGCGGAAGACCCACCATCGGCGGGCGGTTTCGGTTTCGATGGCGAAGTAATCGCGGGTGCGGTTGTGGCCTAGCCACCATTGGCCAGCGATGCGTTCGGGGCCGACGGCGTGGGCGACGTGATGGGTTTGGCCGTCGAAGGTGAAGGAGATCGGCCGGCCGTCGCAGTCGTGAGAGGGGCAGACCATAACGCGGATTTCGGTGGGGTGGTTGAGCAGAAGCAGAGGGCGAGCACAGGGGTAAGGGGCAAGGGGCAAGGGGTAAGCAATAGCTTGTTGAGTTTTGCTTGAGCCTGACCCGTCGGCCCTTATCCCTGCCTCATATGCGTGTTCGGGAACGTGCGATTCAAGCAAGCGGGCCTGTGCGATGGCTTCATCGCCGAGGCGAAGCATGAGGCGTTCGATCAGGTGATCGAGTTCGAGTTGGCTGTGGTGCACTTCCTGCTCGATGAGGTGGATCTGCTCGTCGGCGACTGGTTGGAAGAGGGGGATAGTCAGGCGAATGGCGGTGAATCCGGAGGGGATCATGCTGTCGGAATTGGTGGATAATCGGGCGAGGTGGCTGCGGCCTGTTCGAGCGATTGTGCCCTGGTGTCGGGCATTATCCTCCATTCCGTCGGTGGCGCAGCGTATGAGGTTGAAGAGGTTGGCTGCGTTGCGAGAGGGTCGGGAGAGGAGTATGGATTTGAGGAGGATTGGGGCGTCGGGGCGATCGAATTCGAGCTCGATTTTTCTGGCGCCGCAGCCTCGGCGGGACAGTTCGGCGATGACTTGGCCGATCAGGTCCTTAAATGTCAACCCTATTGTTTCCAACGAATCGACCACGCCGTCAAAATCGATGCGGGCTTCGATGGGGGGACGGTAAGTCAGGGCGGTGAGGGGCTCAGGGATGTGGCCGATCGCCTGGTCGAGGCGTGTGAGCATTTCGTGGCCGAAGCGGGCGGGGAGGTCATTGCGAGGGAGCTGCATCAGTTGGCCGATGGTTTGGATGCCGAGGCGGTAGAGTGCCTCGGCGGTTTGCAGGGGGATTCGCAGGGCGGCTGGCGGGAGGGGGGTCAGCGCATCGCGCATCTCCGCGGGCGGGATAATCCGGCCGTTTTCATCGCCTGCAAAAGCGATCGCGTATGCCGCGCCGGGTGTGGGCGCTATTGCCAGGCGGGCGTGGAGTTGCATTGATCGCAGGGCTTGGTGGACTTGTTCGAGGAGGTTGGGCAGGCCGCCGAAGGTGCGGCCGCAGCCGGTGACGTCGAGGAAGATGGAGTCGTTGCCAGTTGTTAGTTGCCAGTTGCCAGTGGAGGGAAGCTGGGCGATTGAGACAACGGGGGTGAATCGCATCATCCATCTTGCGAGGCTCTCAAGGCCGCGTCGATCGCGGTCTGGTGTATAGGGGGCATGCAGAAGTTTCGGACAGAGTGCTCTTGCCTGAGCAAGGGTCATCTGGGGGCGAACACCGCAATCGCGCGCCTCATCGGACGCAATAACCACAAGCTGGCGTGAGGCGATGGTTCCGACGAGGGCAACGGGCCTGCCGGATATCGAAGCCGCAGCCCCGGCACCCGGCCCCCGGCACCGTGCACCCGGCACCTCACGCCCGTTTTCTGGCGACTTGCGTCTCAGGCGATCGATCGGCCACTGTCGCAAATGCGCGCACATGATTTGTTTGATGGCATGCCTCCAGGCTGACGGTCTTTCCGACCTGTCCCCCGTGACCGTGGATCAACTGTAACTGCCATCGTTGCAGGGTTGGCTCGCCGCGGGCGTGTCTGACAATCCAGCGTGTGGCCGCGGCATATTGTGAACTGTCGGGTCCGGCGACCCGCAGGAGAATTCCCGCGCCGCCGCCGGCTTCGGCGGCCAGTTGCAGCCGGCGAGCTTCGATCTGAGAGAGTCGCTGTGGATTGGCAAGGGTGGCGCGGACGCCTTTGCAGCGAAGGCACTCGGCCACCGCCCAGAGTTCATCGGCCGGGGTTCGTGGCCGCAACAGGAGGAGCCGATCCAGTGGAATGCCCGCCGCCGCCAGAGCGGGAGGGTAGAGTTGCCGTTGCGGGTCAGACCAAACCACCGCACCGGGACGGGGGGATGCACATTCCTGTTCGCCAACCATTGCCGCCCGTGCCAGCATCGCCGCAAAAAACAACGGCAGTCCCTGCCCCGGCTCGGCCAGAATTTCATGAATCGCTCCATAGGCAAACGCCTCCCCGGGCAACAACCGATCAATCACGCTGAGCCCGGTGGAGAACCCCCTGGTTTTTCCAGCGGCAAGTGCCTCTGAAGAAGCAACTTGCAGCTTGCCACGATGGCAGGAGACAAGCGGCATGACCGGCTCCTTTGGTTAGCACTGCGTTAGGTATCTAATAGGGTTGAGCCACGGGTGTCAATGAGCCAGTCTGCAAATGGGTTTACTTTTTGGTAAACGAGTTTTTGGGAGGTCCGTCTAGCCCGGCCTAATCGTGGCAGGTCATTGGCCGGCCCCCCATAGATTGTAGCCTGGCTTTTTAAAATCGGTTACATAACTATATTTACGATAAATTGCCAACTTGATGGCGATACTTTTTATTGGCTATTTTTTGGGGTGGTTTGTGGCAGCCGTTCGCGGGGTATGACTCAACGGGGGATACGGCATGGGAATTGGCGGCGGGTGGCGCTGAGGCGTGAGCGTCCGGAGCGGCTTGGTATGAAATTATCGCTGGCGGACGCGTGGTCAAACTACATCTGAGGTGGCCCGGGGCGGTCGGGGGTCCAGACGTCCGGACCCGACCACCAGGTGGTGCTCGTTCGGCCACCCTCGAGCAGCCTGATGCCCACATACCATGCCGGCGAGTGATTGTAAGAGGTAAACTGGCCACTCAAGGTGACCGGGGCCCCTAGAGCTAACTGATTCAGGAGAGACGACTGTTGCGTCGTCACGAGGCGAGCGGGAGTCAATTCGCTGTCGGAGGGATGAGGCGCCACATAGACCTCGACCTGAACCTGAGCTGAATAATCACCACCCAGGTTTGCCATCTTCACTGTGTAGTTGTAATCCCAGCTATTGTGGGCGTTTCCAACCTTCGATACGCTGGCGTCCAGCCAGGTCACGTATGCCTCAGGCTCTGTAACCGTGATGTTTCGCGCGGGCGAACACCAGAGGTTGTTGTCCAGATTCTCGTCGGCAGTGTACACTTGGCCGGTGCGCGGCCTGCCCGGCTCGTCAACGTTGGGGTCTTCGTAGTCCTTGTGTACGGCGTCCACGATGAGGAAATAGTCACCCGCTGCCGTCCCGATGGGAACGAAGGCCTCGAAACTCGTTGTTTTGGCATCTCCTGGGCGGTAGTAATCTGAACTTGGCTGGGCAACCTGGTTTTCTAACGTAAAGAGACAGATATCATCCTGGCTCAGGACGTTGTCCCTGGACAGCCAGGGTCGCCAGCGCACTATGTCGGCGTCGGCTCGCCCGGCGTTGCTCATCGTGACCTGGAGATCCATCCCCAGCCCCAGGCCCGTCCACCGGATTCGCGGCATGTGCGAACCGGCCTCGAACTGCACATCGTTGATGGCGATGTCCGGAGCGGGCAGAACATTCATAACGGGATTGGGAGACCAGAGGATGTTGTTGACTGTGTTGGGTTCCGTGACTCCCGTAATTGAGACCTGAGCACCGATGAAATACTGTCCTGTAGCCATGCCGGGCGGGACTCGCAGGGAAATGGGTTCGGCCGCCTCGTCAGCAGCGTTGAGATCCCCTGAGTTCGTGAATTGGCCGATCTGCACGTCGTCGGCGTTACCCCAGATCCTGTCCTGCGACAGGTGGATGTCAGCTAGCAGATCCTGCGTCCCGATGGTGTTGCGTCCGCAGTTGGCCACCACGCATTCTGCGCCCATCCGGGTGCCCGCCGCCACCGTAAACACGCCCGCGTACTGGATGGAGATCACGGCTGAGTCCCACCCGTTGACCACCAGGGTCGGTTGCGGCGAGAGCCACCGCCTGTTGTTGGTTGTGGAGGTCTCCTTGAGCATGCGCTTCGGATCCACTGTCACGCCCAGGTAGTATGATCCATCACTGGCATTGACAGGAACGATTACGTTGCGCATGAATTCCCAGGTGTACTTTGCCCGCCATGTACCCCGGAGGGAGAAGCTGCTCAGCAGCACATCATCCGAGTTGCCCCAAAGCCTGTCTCGGGACAGCCGTATCTCGGCGCGGACCAACTTGCCGATGTTCAGCGTCGCTCTCCCCGTGTTCTTGACCGTCACCGCGACCGAAATCCGTTTGCCAGGGATGCATATCGTCGAATTGCATTCAAGGCTTGGCACAGAAAGATCGCCCAGGACGACGCGCGGTGCTGCCGCGCTGAGCAGATGGCGCGGTTCCAGCATTTCGATCAGCTCCAAGCCCCGACGAACGCCGATACCGACCTTGCCCACTGCCATGGAAGACCTCCGCATCAAACCAGAACCGTCGAAATGATCCGTCAACCGAGTCGCAAAGCACCCACAGACCTGAAGTTAATGTACTGCAAGATATGGGTTCGGTCAACACGCCCACGTGGCCGAAACAGACACGGATCTGCAGACGGTGGTCCCGCTCAGAACACGCTGACGATCGGGCAGTGGCTGGGTGACCCGTTTGTGCAGAGACAGACAGCGTAAGGTCGATGCGTTTGGCGTCAGTCCGCATCCTGTGGCAGCGTGACCCGGTGAGAGGTTCCCACCGTCCTGCCCACGGCGTCGTAATCCTCAACAAACCCCCTCACATCATCCAACCTCTGGGCCTTCCTTCCCCAGAGCGTGACCTCCGCTTTCGCCCTCTGCTTATCCCACCCCATCACCGTCAACTGATAGGCCGCCACCATCATCCCCGTCCGGCGAACCCCCTGCGCGCAATGCACCAGCACCGGCCAATTCCGCTTCTCCTCCAGCACCTCCAAGAACCTCCTCACATCTTGGCTCGTCGGCCTCCCTCCCAATTTCACGGGTATCCTCACCAACTTGATTCCCCGCTCCCGGCAAAACTCCAACTCACCCTGAAACGGCTCCTTCCCCACCTCCGCATCATCATTCAGCATGACGATCGTGCGTATCCCGCCCTTCCGAATCGCCGTCGCAAACTCGCCCATCCCCCGATTCCCATCGCGATACAATACCCCCGCCCTCACCTCCGCGAAGTGATACGTCCGCCACCGAACCTGCCACAGCCACGCCCCCGCCACCGCCAACACCACGATCAGCGCCGCCACCCACGCCGGTCGGGACTTTGCCCTGCCACAGCACGTCGTCTGGCTCATGCCCGACACCCTACTCGAAAAAGGGGATGAGTCCAATGACCTCCCCGCTCAGACCCCCGCACTTGGCCCCTCTCGCTCTGGCTGGGTTGCGACTGGCATTGGGGTGTCACTGGCCGCTCGTCTGCAACGGCTGACTTTCGGAGCCAACTCGGCGGGCTTTGGTCGCGGTTGGCGACTACCCCTCTCGCGTACTGCGCGCCGCCGATTCAGCCATGCCATAAATGATACCACCACCCCAGCACCGCGATGATCCCCGCCGTGACGGCACATTGGCCACACAGTAAGATCGGTGCATGATCCGACCAACCACCTTCGCACCGGCATCCCTCATCACGACGATTCTCCTGCTCCTGGCTGTCCCGGCGCTCGGCGACAATTGGCCGCGATTCCGTGGACCAACGGGCCTCGGCTACACTGCCGACAAAGACCTTCCCATCACCTGGGGTGGCCCAACCAACGAAAATGTCCTGTGGAAAGCCCCGCTCAAAGGCCAAGGGCACGCCAGCCCGATCGTCTGGGGCGATTCCGTCTTCGTCTGCACCGTCAACTGGCCCAATTCAAAAGCGAACGAAAAAGTGATTCCCGAGCATCACGTGACCTGCTACCAGGTCTCCGACGGAACCATGCGATGGGACACGCTCCTGCCCCCCGGCCCTTGGCTGCGATCCGATTTTCGCAGCGGTCCCGGCGGCGGTTACGCAGCACCCACGCCCGCAACCGATGGGAACCTCGTCTACTGCGTGTTCGGCTCGTCTGTGATGGCGGCGCTGGATTTCCAGGGCAAGATAGTCTGGCGGAAGGAAATCATCCCGTTCAGTTTCGACGTCACCGTCGGCAGCAGCCCGATTGTGTTCCAAGACACCGTCATTCTGTTCTGCGCGATGGCCAAGAACACCGACTCGTGTGTCATCGCATTCGACAAGACCAGCGGGCAGGAGAAATGGCGTCAGAAGTTCCCCACGATGGCTTTCGCCCACAGCACGCCGGTCATCATCGAGGTCGCGGGCCGCCGGCAAATGCTGCTGCTGGCATCCGGTATGGGCGTGAAGGATGATGCGTTGCGGAGCATCGACCCGGGCGACGGAAAGGCGCTATGGACGTGCCGCGCCGCGGGCGATGCTGCCTCGCCCGCGTATGGCGCCGGGATCATCTACTGCGACAGCGGCCGGGGCGGCCCGGGTTTCGCAATCGATCCCACCGGGTCCGGCGACGTCTCCAAAACCCACATCAAATGGAGCATCGGCCAGGTTCCCGAGGGCATTGGCTCGCCGATCATCGTCGGGCAGTACGTCTACCGCCTCCATCGCCCCGGCATCCTCAAGTGCTGGGACACCGCCAGCGGCAAGCAGGTCTACTCCGAACGATTGGACGGCCTGTCCACCGACTGGTCCAGCCCGATCGCCGACGCGAACGGCCGACTCTACTTCGCCAACGCCGGCAAGAGCTACGTCATGCAAACCGGCCCTCAGTTCAAGGTCCTCGCCGTCAACGACCTGGGCGACCCGAACCACCCGTCGCCTGCGGTGTCGCAAGGCAAGCTTTTCCTGGTGGGACTGAAGAACGTCTACTGCATCGCGAACAAACGATGATCGCGGGCACAGCACCGGGCTGCACCGCCCGGCGTCAGTTCTCGCAGCAGCCCCGTATACAGGGAGGGACGGCGTATGGGCCGGATCACTCACCGGCCGACTCCCGGCGCAGGCATCTTGCCTGTGCGTCGCGTTGTCGGGTGGTGTGCGGAAGCAGCCAAAAAAAGAGGGCGCCACAAGGGCGCCCTCGAAGTCGAACTCAATTTCACTTAGTCGTGCTTCTCATAGTGGAAGTTCACATCCACGCTCGTCCCGGACCCGTGGCCATAGTCGTATGCAGGCGCTGCAACCGCCACCGAGGTCATCGGAATCACGACGGCCGGGCACGGGGTATACAACGGGCTGTAGACCGCGACCGGAGAGACGACCACCATCGGTGCCGGTGCCATGGCTACCACCATAGGCGACGCCGCAAACACCAGTGTCGGCTCCGGCCGATACCACCGCCGATGCAGCGGGATGATGACCACCGGGTCCGGCTCAATCACCACCATCGGCTGCGTCTCAATCACCATCACAGGGGCCGGCTCCACTATCATCACACCGCCACCGGCAACCACCACCGTGCTGGAGGTCATCACCATCACCGCCGGCCGGGGCCGAACGATCAGTGGGGGAGGCGGGCAGTACCCGCGGTTGTAACCCACGCCGAACGCGAAGGCGCCGCCGCCGCCGCCGTCGGAGATGGCCATGCCGAAGGCGAAGGACGTGCCTGAATGACGATAGTGATCGTCGTCGCGGCGCCGGCTGTCAAACCTGGGATGGTCGTCGGAGTACGCCCGGCTGACCACGCTCCTGCGGTTGACCACGGTCTCGTTGACCACGGTGCGATTGACGGTCTTGGTGTTCACGACCGTGCGGTTGTTTACCACGTCGTTGTTGACGGTGCGGTTGCTGACCGTCTTGTTGTTCACGTTGGTGTTGGTGACGTTCTTGTTGACAACATTGGTGTTGGTTTCGGTCCGAGCGTTTCGTGGGGGGCGGGGGGTATCGACGGCCTTGGGGGCGGCATCGGTGGCCTTGTCGGGGCGAGTGCGTCTGTTGTCGGCAGCCGAATCGCCCGGACGAGTGCGTCGGGAATCGGTAGCAGCCGGGGCCTTGCGGTCGGCGGCGGGCGCCTTCTTGGCCGGATCATCGACGGTGCGCGGGGGCCGAGCGGGACGGCGGTCATCGGCGGCCGGGGGCGCCTTGGGGTCGGTCGGGCGACGTTCCGCACGGGGTGGAGGCGCTTTGGGTGCCTCGTCCTTCGCCGGACGCTTCCTGGCATTGGGGTTGTCGGGGTCGTTTGGATCGTTGGGGTCGGCCGCGCGGTCGCGAGCGGCGATGGCGACAGGGCTCGGCCGCTCGTCACGAGAGGCGGCCCAAACCATTGTGGAAAACAAACCCAGAGCCAAAATTCCTACTATAGCCCGCATCATAATCACTCCTCTTGGGAATGAGAGTATTCTCTCCACTATCCCTTAGACAATCAATAAACGCCGAGGTTGGCGGATTGGCATTGATTGTCGTCGGCCAATCCGTGGTGGACATAGCACAAGTACCGATACGGCAATAACTTGCGTCACACCATGGTCGCCAAGCGATCGAACACTAGCCCATAATCAATCGGTATTACGTGGCGGCAGGTTGAGCGTTCTAGAGAAACTAGAAGAGCCCGGCGGCAATTAATCCTGGGGGACTTCCTTGGCCTTGAGCCAAGGCATGAGCTTACGGAGTTTCTTGCCGACGATTTCGACCGGGTGTTTTTTGTCCTGTTCGTAGAGGCGTTTGAAGTTCTTCATACCGGCTTGGTATTCAGCGCGCCATTCTTTGGCGAACTGGCCGGAGGTGATTTCGGCGAGGATTCTCTTCATCTCGGCTTTGACGGCTGGGGTGATGAGACGCGGGCCGCGGGTGAGGTCGCCGTACTCGGCGGTGTTGGAGATGGAGTACCGCATGTAATCCAGTCCGCCCTGGTAGATGAGGTCGACGATGAGCTTGACCTCGTGGACGCACTCGAAGTAGGCCATTTCCGGGGGGTATCCGGCTTCGGTGAGGGTTTCAAAACCTGCTTTAATGAGTGCGGATAGACCGCCGCAGAGGACGGCCTGTTCGCCGAAGAGATCCGTTTCGCACTCGTCTTTGAAGGAGGTCTCGATGATGCCGGCGCGGGCGCCGCCGATGCCGCGTGCCCAGGCGAGGCCGATTTGTTTGGCGGTTCCGGTGGCGTCCTGGTGGATGGCGAGGAGGCAGGGGACGCCGCCCCCTTTTTCGAATTCGGAGCGGAGCAGATGTCCGGGGCCCTTGGGGGCGACCATGATGACGTTGACGTCCTTGGGGGGAAGGATGGTCTTGAAGTGGATATTAAAGCCGTGGGTGGCGCCGAGCGTCTGGCCAGCCTTGAGGTTAGGGGCGATGAACTTGTTGTAGACCTCGGGCTGGGCCTCGTCGGGAAGGGTCATGACGATGAGGTCGGCGGCCTTGGTGGCGGCGTCGGCGGAGATGGGTTGAAAGCCGTACTGTACGGCAAGCTTGTAATTATTGGTGTTGGGCAGTTCGGCGACGATGACCTTGATGCCGCTGTCGCGGAGATTGAGGGAGTGGGCGTGACCCTGGGAGCCGAAGCCTAGCATGGCAACGGTCTTACCATTGAGTGCGTCGATCGGGGCAGCGTCTTCATAATACATTTTCATCGGCTGAGCCATTGTTAAGTTCCTCCACGTCAGGGAAAAAGGAAAATGCTATCGAAAGGGGGGTGGGTTGTCAAAAACGACGACCAGTTGGGCGACGTGGCGCTGCGCCAATGATGCATCGGGCGCGTAACGACCAGACCCCAAGCAGTCCGTCTACGGCGTCTGGAACCGCCCGCTTGGCGACGATTGCGACGACGTAAGCTTCGACTGATCTTCGAGTGTTTTGACTAGATTCTCTGCCGCCGGGACGCGCCCTCAGACCACCACCGGGGGCAGCAGCAGTTTCGGCAGGTTGCCGCTATCGCTTCAGCGGCCCCCTGAACCTTCCCTCAATCGCCGCCGCGTCAATCAATGGCCCACCCAATGGCTCCATCGCCGCCAACACCCACCCCTCCTTCGTCTCTGTCCATTCCAACTTCCACCGCGTGAGCACCCCCGCCGCCTCCTTGAAATCGGCCATCACCACCATCGACACATTCACATCGCCGTTGACCTCAATGGCATCGATCCCGGTCAGGCTCAGACTCTTCAACTCATACCGCTCGGCATAATACTCTGCCCCGTCAACGATCTCCGCCCGCCCCTTCCACCCGACCAGCCCCACCTCGGGATGCAGCAGGCTGCCCATCTTGGTCCAATCGCGCTTCTGCACCGCGGCCACCAGCGCCTTGGTCCGCGCAATCGCGTTCTCGCGGGGCGAATCGAGCAGATAGCTCACCAACGCGATCAGAAACCCCAACCCCACCACCCCCATCCCCCCATACTTCATCCGCGGCTTCAAGCGGGTGTTTCCGCTGATAAAGAGAACCACCCCCGCCGCCCAACACCCCAGCGGCAGCCACCACGGCGTTTCAGAGATGAAGTTCATGAGAACACTAAACCTTTTGCAGAAGAAGGTCCGATAAACCCCATGGCGCCACCCCCGGTGGGGCGGCTGTTCGCCATTTATCTTAGACCGCGACGCTATGACCGCAACCCCCGATCCATCTGGCCGCTTCATCCTGCCCGACGACTCGCCACTGCTGGCGAACCTGGCTGCCGTCTTCGCTTCCGACCCCGATCTCGCCCGCGTCCTCGACCAATCGCTCAGCCTCCCCGCATACCCCGTCGAACCGTCCAAGGCCGGCCCACCAACCCTCGCCCTTACCAACCCGGCAGGTCAGCGACTGTACCTCCACAGCCGCCACCAACCCTTCGACGAAGCCAAGCGTCTGATCGACTCCGCCGACCTCGACGGCAAAACCGTTTTCTGCATTCAAGGCTTCGGGCTCGGCTACCACGTCCAGAACCTCTTCGACCGCATCAGCCGCGAAGCACTCATCGTCGTGTTCGAGCCCGACGTTCGCCTCCTGCGCACGGCGTTCGAACACCGCGACTTCTCGTCGCTCATCCGGACGGGCCGCCTTATCTTCATCACCACCCCCGACCGGACGCCGATCATGCTCAAGCTCGGGTCCCGGCAGGCGCTGGTCGCCATTGGGCTCACCTTCATCCCCCACCCGCCCAGCCTGCAACTGCACGCCGACTTCCACCGCCAGGTCGAGGGCGCCATGACCGACTTCATCGCCTTCTGCCACACCTCGCTGAACACCCTGGTCCTCAACTCGCGTCGAACGTGCGAGAACATCGCAAGAAACCTCTCCTTCTACTCCGCCGCCCCCGGCATCAACTCGCTCAAGAACCGGCACGCCAACCAGGCCGCCATCATCGTCTCGGCCGGCCCATCCCTCCGCAAGAACAAACACCTTCTCAAGGACGCGCAATCCCAAGCCGTTCTGATTGCGGTCCAAACCACCCTCCAGCCGCTCCTGGAAATGGGGATCGAGCCGGAGTACGTCACCAGCCTCGACTACCACGACATTTGCACGCGGTTTTTCGAGAAACTCCCCAGGAACCTTCGCACCACGCTCGTCGCCGAACCCAAAGCCTCCACCGCCGTGCTCGAGCTCTACCCCGGCCCGCTCCACATGCTCGGCAACGAGTTCGCCGACCAGCTCCTCCGCGAAATGAAGCTCGAGAAGGACCGCCTCCGCGCCGGCGCCACCGTCGCGCACCTGGCCTTTTACCTTGCCGAGTATATGGGGTGCGACCCTATCATTTTCGTTGGCCAGGACCTCGGCTTCTCCGACGGCCTGTGCTACACCCCCGGCACCAGCTATGAAGACGTCTGGCGTCCGGAGCTTGGCCGTTTCTGCACCGTCGAAATGAAACAGTGGGAGCACATCGCCCGCGAGCGTCCCATCCTCCGCTGCATCGAAGACCA
>JAPLNB010000176.1 GCA_026693085.1 Planctomycetota bacterium
CATTTCGGCGGATCGCGATGAGGTGAAAAGGATCATCGCGACCGGGTATACGCGCAATCGCATTCACCTGGCGGATACAACGGTGACCGAGATCACCTGTCATGCGATCGGCGTGCGGCGGCAGGTCCCGGAGGCGATGACCATCATCGAAATCGGTGGGCAGGATAGCAAGCTGCTTCGATTGGAGGCGAGCGGGGCAGTGCGGGACTTTGCGATGAATGATCGCTGCGCCGCGGGGACCGGGCGGTTTCTGGAAGTGGTGGCGGCGAGGTTGGATGCGCCGCTGCATACGCTGGGGGAGTTGGCGGCGAGGAGCCAGCGGCCGGCGAGCATCAGCAGCACCTGCGTGGTGTTTGCGGAGTCGGAGATTATCGGGTTATTGGCGTCAGGCACGCCGCGGGAGGACATTGTGGCGGGGGTGCAGGCGGCGATCGCGCAGCGGATGGCGGCGATGGCGGGGCGGGAGTTGGCCGAGCCGATTGTGTTTACGGGCGGCGTGGCGTTGGTGCCGGGGATGCCGGAGGCGATGGAGAATGTGTTGGGGCGGAAGGTGAGGGTGTCGCCGGAGCCGCAGATGACGGGGGCGTTGGGGGCGGCGGTGTTGGCGAGGAGACAATGCGTGGGGGCAGCGTGCTCCGGGGGATGAGAGCAAATGATCCGCGGTGCGGACCCTACAACTCGACCTGCTGAGACTGCGAAGAGCCAAACCCGAATGTCCGCCGGATGCCGCGCTCGGGGCAGGCCTTTTTGCAGTCGCCGCAGGCAATGCAGTCTTTGCCGCCGATTTCGGTTCGCACATCCAGGCCCATCGGGCAGGATTGGTCGCAGAGTTTGCAGTCGATGCACGCATTGCGGTCGATGGTCATGGAGGAGAGCGACAGGGGGGTGGTCAGGGCGTAGATGGCGCCCAGCGGGCAGAATGTGTGGCAGAAGGGGCGGGAGATCAGGACCATCAGCACCAGGAAGATCGCGAGAATGCTGAGGCGCAGCCAATGGCGAGCGGCGAAGTCCCACCATGGGACGGTGCGTTTCATGAAGTATTTGGGGATGTCGGCGGTGAGGGTGCCGGTGGGGCAGATGGCGCAGACGTAGAGTTGGTAGCGGGGAACTTGTTCGACGATGCTCTGGGGGGAGTTGAGGACGAGATCGGCCTGGCTGAGCATGTTGGGCATCTCGAAAGTGGGCAGGACGACGGTTTGGCCGGGCGCGACGGTTACGTCGGGGAAGTTTTTCTCGGTGTGGAAGATTTCGGTTTTGTTTTCGAAGCTGGCGAAACTGGCGATGATCTGGGGCGAGGGGATGGAGGCGTTGCCGGGGTTGGTGATGGTGAGGCTGACGGTGATGTTTGGGCCAGTGCCTTTGTTGACATCGGGCTTGGCCAGTTGCAGGTAGCCTTTTTGTTCGAAGCCGACGAGCCAGGGGAGGATGAAGACGAGCAATGCCAGCAGGATGTATTTGCCGTGGCGGAGCACGCGCGGGAGGCGGAACTTGGGGCTTGGGATCTTGTGCAGCAGGTCCTGGAGCAGGCCGAAGGGGCAGGCAAAGGCGCACATGAGTCGGCCGAACAGAGCGCCGATGGCGAGGATCGAGGCGATCGCGAAAACGGGGATCTGATGCACCGCCGAGCCGAGGGCCATCACGCCGATGGGGCAGGCCGCCGTGGCCCATGGGCAGCCGTGGCAGTTGAAGCCGGGGGAGCAGACGGATTTGAGGGATTTGGGGGGCAGGTGAAGAAGTTTTTCAAGTGAAAAGCCGAACATGTTCGCGTTCAGCAGCCACGTGGAGACGAGGCTGGTGGCGAAACGCAGGCGGGCATACAGCGGGGGGAGTTTTTGGGGCATTTTCGATTTTCGAATTTCGATTTTCGAATGGGGGATTGGTGGCCGCGCGCCGCGTGGCCGGGGTTACAGGCCGCCTCATGTCTTGCAGTCTTTTTCGTTGGCCATGGTTTTGGAGAGGCTGTAGACGTCAAAGACCTGGCCGTCTTTGAGCATGAAGCTGTCGACAGTGGCGCCTTGGATGAAGACGGGGCCGGAGAGGGTTTGGGTTTGGTCGGTGTCGAGGGCGCGGACGCGGTGGCGTTCGAAAGCGAGGCCGTAGCCGAGGAGCAGAATGCAGATAACAAGGAAAATTACGCGGTAGATTGTCTTGTTCATGGCCGGGTCTCCGCAGTTTGTGGTTTGGCCAGGACGCGGCCGTCCCCGACGCGCTTGGTGAGGCCTTCGGCGTCGAATGCGTCGAGCATGGCCAAAGCCATCTTGCGGTTGGTGCCGATCGCGTCGCGGAAAGCGCCCAGTTCCAGGCAACGGGTCGTCTGGAACAGCTCCAATAGTTTCTTTCGGCACTCTTCGAATACGGACTTTAACATGAAATTGCCATCGAGCACCAGCACGGTTCCATCCTCAGTGATGAGTTTCTCGAGGATGTGCATGTCGGGCTCGGAGATGCAAAGGTCTTTGATGAGGTTGCCGCGGGCGGGGGCGTTGACGCCGCTGGAGTGGATCAAAGAAAGGATCTGCTCGCGGAGGCTCATCAGGTGGGCGCTGAGCGGGGGTTGGAAGGATGCCAGGGCGAGGCGGCCATGTTTCACGGCCATCGTCCCGGGTTGGCAGAGGAGCTTGGCCAGGCGGGTGAAGTTCTTTACATCAATGGCGAAATGTTCGCAAACGTGGGTCGGGGTCATGCCCCAGGTGTAGGGGTTGGCGGCGTGGTAACGCTCGAGGACGTGGGTGACGGAGTCGATACACTCGGCAATGCGGGAGGTGATGGCAAACGCGCCGCCGGCGAGATCGGCAATGTGGCCTTGGCTGTCGGCGTTGCGGATCATCTCCGAAGCGTGGGGTTGGGGGCATTGGGTGAGCCCGGACAGCTCGCAAGTGTCGAGGATGGGATCGGGGCCGGCGAACAGTTCGCTGAGGAAGAAGTCACCATCGGCTGCGGCGCGGGCAGCGCGGAGAAGGCGGTCGAGGAGCGATTCGGTGACTTTGCGCATTTTCTGGGGGCGGGCGGAGAGGACAATGCCGCCGCCGAGGGTGACGGCGGGGGATACCGCGCGGATGATGAAGCGATCGCCGGCGGCAACCGCGAGCGGTTCGGTGAGGGCAACGTGAGCGATGGCTTCCTGACGCGGTTGCAGGGTATCGCAGTCGAGCAGTTTGAACGAGGCTTCGACCATGCCGGTGCCGGTGTGCAGGAGGCAGAGGAAGCGGCGTTTGAGGACGTGATCGTCGGCGGCATTCTGGAGGGAGACGACCAGTTCGTTGGTTGGGCGGTAGAAGCCGAGGGCGGCGACAGTCATGCCGCGGGCGACCTGCTGGGGCTCGATATCGCGGACGTTGACGGCGCAGCAGCAGTTGGCGTAGGCGGCGGGCGAATCGTGTTTGTAGGACTGGATGGTGCGGACCGTCAGTTCGCGGCCAAGGGGCAGGAGGTCAAGTTTTTCGCCAACTTGGATTTGCCCGGTCATCGGGATGCCGGTGACGACGGTGCCATAGCCTTTGACGCCGAAGACGCGCTCGACGTTCATGCGGAAGGCGCGGCGGTCGCCGGTGCGCTGGCGGACCCGATCGACCAGGTGTTCGATCATGTCGGCGACGTCACCGATGCCCTCGCCAGTCTTGTTGGAGACGGGGATGATGGGGGCGTCGGGGAAGCCGGCGCGGACCATGAAGGCGGCGACGTCCTGCTTGGCCAGCTCGAGCATTTCGGGCTCGACCATGTCGATTTTGGTCAGCGCGACCATGACCTGGGGGGCGCGGAGGAGCTTGATGATTCTGATGTGCTCGTCGGTCTGGGGCATGACGCCGTCGTCGGCGGCGATCACCAGCAGGAGAACATCGATGGAGGTGGCGCCGGCAACCATGTTGCGGATGAAGTCCTTGTGGCCGGGGACATCGACGATGCCGACCACGCGGCGGCCGCGGAGCAGGCACGGTGCGAAGCCAAGGTCGATGCTCATGCCGCGGGCCTTTTCTTCGGGGAGGCGGTCGGTTTCGCAGCCGGTGAGCAATTTGACGAGGGAGGTTTTGCCGTGGTCAACGTGGCCGGCGGTGCCGACGATGGCGTGTAGGATCTCGGGAACAGCTTTGATGACCGGCATGGGTGTTACGTTCCTTGGATGGCGGTGCGGACGGCGTCGATGACGAGCTGAGTTTCGCCGTCCAAGAGCGTTCGCATATCGAGGACGAGGTGGCGGTCCTGGAGGCGGCCGAAGAGCGAAGGGATGCCCAGGCGCAGGCGGCGGGCCAGGTCGTCGGGGGCAATGTCGCGATGGGTCAGGCGGACGACTTGGGTGGGGATGCCTTCGTCGGGGATGGAGCCGCTGCCGATGTAGGCAACGTCGGCGGCGACCGTGACTGAGAGGCCGGGGATTTCCTTGAGGGCTGTGGCGACGAGTTGGGCGTCGACGGCGAGGTCTTCGAGTTTGCGGCAGAGCATGCGATAAAAGGGGATGGCGTCGCGATAGCGGGCGTTAAGGAAATGGGGGAGCGTGGCTTCGAGGCCCGCCAGAGTAAGCTTGCAGACGCGGAACATGCGGGCGAAGGAGTTCTTGCGGATTTCCTCGATGATCGGTTTCTTGCCGCATATGATGCCGGACTGGGGGCCGCAGATGAGCTTATCGCCGCTGAAGCAGGCGACGTCGGCGCCGGCGGCGATGGAGTCTTTGACGAGCGGCTCGTCGCTGATGCCGAAGTCGTGCAGGGGGACGATGGCGCCGCTGCCGAGATCGTCGATGACGCGGAGGTTGCGGCGGCGGCCGAGTTCGGCAAGTTCGCGGATGTCGGGAGTGCCGGCGAAGCCGCGGATGCGGTAGTTGGAGGTGTGAACGTGGATGATGGCGCCGGTGTTGTCGTTGATGGCGCCTTCGTAGTCGCGCAGGTGCGTGCGGTTGGTGGTGCCGACTTCGCGGAGGATGGCCGAGCTTTGGGCCATCACTTCGGTCATGCGGAACGAGCCGCCGATTTCGATGAGCTGGCCGCGGCTGATGATGACCTCTTTGCCCTTGGCCAGCGTGTTGAGGATGAGCATGGTGGCGGCGGCGTTGTTGTTGACCACCGTGGCGGCTTCGCAGCCGGTGAGTTCGACCAGCATGCGTTGGATTTTCTCTTCGCGGAGGGATCGATCGCCGCTGTCGAGGCTCGCCTGGAGAACCGAGTAGTTGCCAGCGGTGGTCAGCACTTCGACGGCTTCGCGGCAGAGGGGCGATCGACCGAGACCGGTGTGCAGGAGAATGCCGGTCGCGTTGATGGCGCGGCGGCCGATGGGCTGGGTGAGCCGGATGAGTCGCGTGCGCAGGTCGGCGGCGAGTCGCGTTTCATCGGGCAAGGTGGAGAGGCCGGCGCGGATCTGGGCGCGGAGTTCGTCGAGCAGCGCGCGGAGTTCAAACTTGGTGATGCCGGCGCCGAATTCGGCAGAGAGCGACTTGCCCGCCGGTGAATCCAGGAATTCTCCCACAGAGGGTATTGAACGCAGCAGTTCGCTCTCAGACGCATCCATTTTCGGTCAGCCCTTTGCGCAAGGAGAAAAATGGCGGAGGTGCATGGGAATCGAACCCACCTGGGCTCTTGTCGAACCCACAACGGCTTTGAAGGCCGCGAGCGCCACCAGGCTACTATTCACCTCCGCATCGGTCCGTCTCTACTTCTGCCGAAGCGCGTTATAGAACATCGCCACTGGTGCTCCTCCGAAGCCGATGCCCAGCGACACCGCTTCCGCGATTTCCTGCTCGGTGGCTCCGGCATCGCGGGCGGCTTTGGCATTGATTCTAACACATGGCTCGCACTTGCTCATCACGGATAATGCGACGCCGATCAGTTTGCTGTACTTGGCGCCGAGGGCGTCGCCTTTGCCGACGGCGGCCATGTAGGCTTTGAATGCGTCGGCATCCGCGGGGACGGGCAGAACATCGGCCGAGGAGGGCGCGGGGCTTTGAGCGCCGCGTGCCGCGGCCGCAGCGACGGATTCGTCTGCGCAGCAGCACGAGCTTGCCGCCGGCGGATTCTGCGCTGGAGTCGTCATGCCGAATACCTCCGCTTTTTTCGTTGTTACACGGATGCGCCCCTGTGGATGGGACGCTGTGACGCGGCCGATGACGTGTCCGGTCACGCCGCCAGCACGCAGGTCCGCGACGAACTTCTCGACGTTCCGGGCCGGCAGAAAAACCAGCAAACCTCCGGACGTTTCGGGACCAAAGAGGATGGCCTGCTGGCCTGCCGTCAGATCGCTCATCTCCAGCAGGTCTTCCGGGACCGACTCCCGGTTGCGCTCGACTGCACCGGGGACGACATCGGCGGCGGCGAGTTCGGCGACGCCTTCAAAGAGCGGGATGGCGTCGAATTCGAGCGTGGCCTCGATCTGGCTGTTCTGGACGATCTCGGCCATGTGCCCGAGGAGGCTGAAGCCGGTAACATCGGTGGCGGCGTGGGCGCCCTGTTCGACCATCAATTGGCCGCCGAGCTTGTTCAGGGTGGCCATGGACTTCGCGACCGGAGCGACCATTTCATCGGAAGCGCGGCCGACCTGATGGGCAAAAACCGCGATGCCGCTGCCGAGGGGCTTGGTCAGGACGATCACATCGCCGACCTGGGCGCCGGCGTTGCGGACGAAAGCGTTTCCTGGGCAGGTGCCGACGACCGCGAACCCGCATTTGACTTCTTCATCGTTGATGCTGTGCCCGCCGATGACGCAGACGCCGGCCTCACCCATTTTCTCGATGCCGCCGCGGAGAATCTCACGCATGGCGTTGGCGGGGAGCGAGTCGATGGGGAAGCCGATGATCGACAGCGCGACCTGCGGGACAGCGCCCATCGCGTAGATGTCGCTCAGGGAGTTGGCGGCGGCGATTTGGCCGAATGTGTAAGGGTCATCGACGGCCGGGCAGAAAACGTCCACCGTGAGGATGGTTGCCGTCTCTTCGCAGAGCATGATGACCCCCGCGTCGTCGCCGGCGCTGGCGCCGACCACCACGCGGGGATCGTTGATTTCGGGCAGGCCGGTGAGAACCTCTTCGAGAACGCCTTTGCTGATTTTCGAAGCGCAGCCGGCGTTGCGGACATGCTCGGTGAGGCGAACCGGGCCGGTGATGGGGGGAACCTTCTCCCCGGCGCAGTGGCAGAGATCCTGTTGTTTGAACAGGTCGCACGGGCACGGCTGACGCACGTCGCAGATGCAGTGGCCGAGCGCGATCGACCGTTTCATGACGCGCCTTCGCTTTTCAAGCTGCTGCGAAGTCAACCATTCCTCCTGCCAGGGGATAGAGCCGCAAAATAGCGGTCAGTATTCGACGCCAGCCATGCCATTATATCGGCCCGGCCGGCAACACAAAGACGCATCGATTGCTTTGTGGTTTCGAAAAAAGAAAGGGAAACCGCGGGGGTTTCCCTTTCCTGACTTGCGCCCGAACGATCGGAATCACCAGTTGCCGGCCCGTTTAGCGCCAGCGAGCGGCTGTTCCGATTTGATCTTGCCAAACCCGACAATGGTGCCCGTGATGACAATTTTCGCGTCGGCGGCATCACCATCGACCTGGGGTACTCCACCGGAGTACGAGCAGGTGCCGCCTCAGCCAAACTCCATCTTGCCGAGCGCCGTGGTCTTGCCGCCGACCGCCAGGCTGATCTCGGGCTCTGCTGCCCAGGTGAAGTTGGCATACTCTTCACAGTTCTTGCCGCGCAGATGGAACGTGCTCGAAGCGATGGTCATCTGGCGCCCGGTCGTCTGGAGCGTGTACTCCAAATCGAACGGGCCACCGAGCTTGATCGCGGAAGCCTTGTCGCCTGACACATCGGCGGCTGGCAACTTGCCCGGGCCGACCGTTGCCACCAGCTTCTTCATCGCTGGCGAGTAGACCAGGCCATAGAGCAGGTTGTACTGGCCGGGAACGACCTTCAAATCGGCCGCCCGGGTCGAATTGATCGGGACTGCAAAGTTCAGCCCCGCCTCCGACGACCCGAACGCGACGCCGATCTCCAGGTCCGTCTCGGCCACCGCAGTCGAGAGCTTCGCGGTCGGTCCGGTGAACGGCGTGTACTCCAGTTCGGACCCGTCCTCGGCAAGCCGGATGATCTCATAGACGCCTTTGCTCGTCGCAAGCAGCCGGCCGAGCGGGCCAAAAACGTTGAAGGTGCCCCCGCTCTTGCCGATGCCGATCGCGTCCTCGCTGAGCCGGTAGTAGCCATCGGTGTTGCTGTCGAACAGGCAGAAGCTCTGGCCATCAAGTGAGAAGTACTGGCCATTGCCGCTGCGGAGCATCAACATGCCTTGCGTCTGCTGGGCTTGGCCGGGCTGGGCCTGGATCTGGTACACATAGCCATAGGGGAACGCCAGCACATAGCTGCGCTCGTCACCCAGTCTCAGCTTGGCGGGCTTGAAGCTCATCTCGTCGCGTTGAAGAGTGACGGCCTTGCCGTTGTAGGTGAGCTTGATGCCTTGATTGTCAATGACGCTGAACTTGAGCTTGGTGCCGCCCAAGGAGCACTCGGCCGTGGCCTTTTCCGAATCAAACTGGAGTTGTGTGCCGGAGAAGACCAGGTCATTGAGCAGCCGGATGCCGTTCGCATCGGGCTTGCTGAGAACCACGTTGGGGGCCGACAGCGGAACCGAGGTGAGTTTGGCCTTGGCTGTCGCGCCCCCGTCGGTGGGTGCAGCCCGGGCACCTCGGATGCTTGACAGGGTACACACCAACGCCGCCGTCGCGACCCATCGGGTCGCCCGCATCAACTTCCGCACGGGTCACCTCCATGAATGCGTAATTAGACCCTGTCGCGCGTGCAAAGTTCCAAGCCTCATTGGCTCTGGCTCCCCGTTGGCCAATCACAGGATGTTCTGGTCATCGGCCAGCCAATTATCGGCGGCAATACGTTTTGTGCTCGTGGCGAACACCCCGACGAAGGTCGCCTTCGCCGCGGCGGCTTTGGGTGCCGCCGCCGTCTTCTTGGCAGCGGCCTTGGCCGCTTTTACCACGCCGGTCACCGGAAGGTAGAACAGACCGATCCCGGCAACGTTGGTCGCAAAAGTAATGTAGCCGCGGTACGTGCCCACCTTGCCGGTATTCAGATACACGCCGAACGTGGTCTTTTCGGCCGGGACAAGCTTCGCCGGCAAGGGATCGATCAACACATAGCCGCGGGGCATTCGGAGCTTGGAAAGCAGCAGATCGGCATCGCCGACGTTGGTGATCGAGAAGCTTCGGCCGGGGCCTTCGCTACGCAGCGTCGCAGAGCCGAAATCGACCGCGGTCTTCTGCTTGCTCTGAACAGAACCTTTGGATTTCTTCGGCCAGGTGACCGCCACCGCGATCCTGGGCAACGCCGGGACCGGATCGTCATTGCGGATGGTCCCGACGCCGATGCCGTCGAGCAACGCGGCATCATTCGAGTTGGAGAGAACGAGGTTGAAAGTTTTGTCCGCCTCGTTGTCCGTGTCGCCGTTGACTTTGACGGTGAGGGTAGCAGTCGTCTGGTTGGCCGGGATCGTGAGGGTTCCGGAAGCGGCGGTGTAGTCTACGCCCGCCTTGGCGCTGCCGTCTTCCGTCGCGTATTGCACCGTGACGGGGGTTATCATGGGCTCCGAAAGGGTCACCGTGAACACGAAGTCCGTCGTGCTGCCGTTGCTGCCTTCGACCTTGGAAACATCGTTGATCGACAGCCCAAGCTCATCATCGTTGACGATGGTGCCGATCGCGGGAACTGTGAAGTTGTAGATCGGATCGCTGGCAATCTCGGCGTTGGTGGCGCTGGTGAGGTAGACGTAAAACGTCTCGTCCAACTCAACGCGCGTATCGCCGACCACCGCAACCGTGATCGTCCCGGTTGTCTGGCCCACGGGAATGGTCAGCTTGCCAGCGGGAACGGGTGTGTAATCTTCGATGGCCGTGGCTGTGACGGGCACGATCATGTACATCACCTCCACGGGCTTGTCGGTGGCCTGGGAGAGGCTGACCGCAAAGTCGAAATTCGTGCTGCCCGTGTTGCCTTCGAGCACCGTCAGATCCTCGATCGACACCATGGACTGATCGTCGTTCGTGATGGTGGCTGTGACGCGATCCTGGGTCGTCACAAGCCCCATGGGGTCCGAAAGATCGACGTAAAATGTCTCGTCGCTCTCGATGGCGGTGTCGCCAACAACAAACACATTGATCTGCCCCGTCTTCTGCCCAGGGGGAATCAGAAGCCGGCCTTCGGCCTGGAGGTAGTCGTTGTTGGCGAGCGTGCCACTGCCGTCGGAGGTGGAAAAATGCACCGTGACGGGTTGATCGACGACTTTGGAAAGAGTCGCGGCGAAACTGATCATTCTTGTGCCGGCGTCGCCTTCGGTGATGGTCGCATCGGAGAGCGTCAATACCGGGGCGGCCTGAGCGTGGAAGTAGTAGACATACCCGTAAGAATTGCCGCAGATCAGATCCACGATCCCGTTCCGGTCCCAGTCGGTGACCTCGGGCGTCGCGTAGGAGCCGACACTCAGCGTATCGCCGCCCGCAGCCAAAGGCACGCCCGGCCCGGAGAAGGCGGGCGCGGCATCGGTGCCCACGTTCTCGAAGTAGTAGATCCGTCCGTCCGCGGCTCCGACCAGCAGGTCTTTCTTGCCGTCGACGTTCCAGTCCACAGCAACCGGGCTGGCCATGGCGCCGAATGCCCCGACGCTCAGATAGTCCATAACGGGATCGGGACCCATCAGCAGTAGTCCATCAGCCGCGAACGTCGGCTTGTCATCGGTGCCCGTGTTCAGCAGCAGCGAAACGGCCCCGGACCCGTCCCCGACGATCAGATCCTTCTTCCCATCGTTATTCCAATCGACTACGTCCGGCTTGGAATACAACCCGGAGGCACTGTAGTCCATGGTCCCGGTCTGCAAATACGTGTAATTGGCAAGCCCGGATGCGGTCCCCAGATAGATGCGGATATAGCCTAAATACTCGCCCGTGATCAGGTCCGGCCGCCGATCGTTGTTCCAATCGACAACCTGAGGGGTGGAGTCGTAGCTCGTGGTGAGCGGTTGATTGCCGACCATCAGCGCTCGGCTGCCCGCGAACAGCGGGTTGGCATCGGTGCCGCCATTGAGGAAGACCTGGATACCGCCCCGGGAGTACTCGCCGACGATCAGATCCTTTCGGCCGTCGCTGTTCCAGTCACCCATGCAAGGCGAGGAGTCGCCCATGACAGTCAGGTTGAAGTTGAATTGATTGTCCTGGATAAGGACGCCGGCGCTGAGCAGTGGAATCCCAGCCAGCAGAACCCGTGCTTCCATCGGCTCTATCATGGCCTGCGGCTTGGTCGATCGCCTGTTCCGCAGAAGCTGTCTCTTTCCACCCAACCTGCTGTGTTTGCCCATCGCTGTACCTCTGGCCCCTGGCGTTCAACTCGGGAAACGGGTCTATTATGCCCTCTTGCCTTCGGCCATGTCAATGACGACGCGGAGATCTGCCGCGCTGCATCACGCCGCCCCGAAAATCGGCAAGTCACGCTGGGTTATCGGTCCGGATCGGGGCAATCGCGGCCCTTCCAGGCCTCACAAACCATTCCCCCTCCTCAAGCTAACCGCTTTGCACGCCAATCCGGGTCGAGTTTCCCAGATTGATGCGTGACAAGTCTGCTCAGTTGACGTAAGATACCTCACGTCATGGAAAATCAACCCACAAAGGGGCGGCCAGCTTTCAGTGTGCAACAGCCGTTTGCAGAACAGATACTCCGGGGAATCAAGGCCTTCGAATACCGCACCATTCGCACCCACACCCGCGGATCGGTCTATATCTATGCCAGCCGCACCATCTACCGTGATGCCGCCGAATGGCAGAAACTGAGCCTCCATCCAGGCCAAGTGCCCATCGGACAAGTCGTTGGAACCGTCGAGATCATCGATTGCGACTGGTCGGCCGAGCTAAGCTGTTACCGATGGCATCTGGCACGCCCACAGCGGCTTCCGGCACGCCGACCCCTTACCCATCCGCAACCCGTTTGGTTCTATCCATTTGCCGACGGTTCCGCTTATGGGGATCCCGACCCCGACCCCGACAGCGATCAAGGCTACCTACCGTTCGATCCGCCGACATTCTGGTAACGCGTCCAAGAACATCCGCCCGTAACCCTTGCTCTTCACCCGGCTGTCCAGAATCACCACGATCCCCCGGTCCAATTTGCTCCGGATCAGCCGCCCAAAACCCTGTTTCATCTTGATGATCGCCTCGGGAACAGAGTAGTCCATGAACGGATTGCCCCCCGCACGCCGTACCGCCTCCAGCCTCGCCTCGACCACCGGCTCATCCGGTACCCCAAACGGCAGCTTGACGATGATCACGTTGCGCAACTGGTCCCCCTGCACGTCAATGCCCTGCCAGAAGCTGCTCGTGCCGAACAGCACCGCGTCCGACGTCGCCCGGAATCGCGCCAGCAGCACCCGCGACCCTTGGCCCTGCCCCTGCACCAGCACCGGCAGGCCCATCTCCTCCAATTCGCCCTTCAGCTTCTCATGGGCGCTCTTGAGCATGTCGTAGCTCGTAAACAGCACAAACGCGCCCCCATTTGTCATCTTCACATACTCCATGATCCGCTCCGATGCCGCACCAAGAAAGAGCGGATCGTTCGGCTCCGGTAGATTGGTCTCGATATACAGCGTCGCCTGCTTCGGGTAGTCAAAGGGCGAGCCTAGCAGCAGCGTTTCCGTTTTCTCGATGCCCAGCCGCGACTTGATGTAGTCAAACGCCTTCGTCGCTTCGCCCTTTCGTCCCGCGCCCGCCGTGCATAGCGTGGCGCTGGTCATGACTACGCTGCGGACCTTCTCGAACAGGTGTTTTTTCAAGCCCTCGGCCACGCACATTGGGGCGGCGTGCAGCGACACCTTCAGTTGCCCGCGTTGCGTGATCTCCATCCAGTACACCGTCTGCTCCACCGTCTGCGACACCAACGCATCCAGCACATCCGCCGACACCGTGACCTTCTCCGCAGCCGCCGTCAGTTCCAACGCCTCATCGTCCGACTGGATCGTCGTCCGCATCGCTTTCAAATGCAGCGAGAGGTCGCGCAGCTTCGGCGAAATGTCGTTCTCGACCCAATTCGCCTCATGCAGCCGGCCATTGCTCCGGCCGAAGGTCTTCTGCCACGCGACACACCGGCCAAAGAACTGCTCGATGCGAAAATTGAGCTCCTCGACATCTCGAATCGCATCGTTGGCGGCGCCTCCGTGCGTGCTCAGCAACCCCTTGCCGCGTTTGGTGTCATAAAGCATCCGCAACTGGTACTTCAGCCCCCCTTCGCTCATCCGCAGACCAAAATGCTCCCCCGCCACGTCCTCAGCCGTATGCGCTTCGTCCAGAATCACCACATCGTACTTCGGCAGGTAGTTCACCCCCGCCACTCGCAACGCCAGATCCGAGAAAAACAACGCGTGGTTCACAATCAGGATCTTCCCCCCCGACATCCGCCGCCTGGCCGCCTGCCAAAAACACTTCTCGTAGAACTTGCAGCGCTTGCCCAGGCAGTTCCCCTGCTCGGCACAGACGCGGTCCCACACATCGCGTTCCGGCAGCACCGGAAGGTCCGACAACGAGCCATCAGTCGTCTTGTTCGCCCACCCGGCAATCTGTTCCAGCGATTCCCGCTGCCGATCGTACTCAAACAGCGAGGACATCCGCGCCTGCGCCTTTTCCAGCCGCCGCTGGCAGAGGTAATTGCCCCGGCCTTTCACCAGAACCGCCACAAACTCATCCGGATAGACCGACTGCAGCAGCGGGATATCCTTATCGATGAGCTGTTCCTGGAGCGAGATCGTGTGGGTCGAGATGACGACCCGTTTCTTCTGTTTGACGGCAAAATCGATCGCCGGCAGGAGGTACGCAAAAGACTTGCCCACGCCCGTGCCCGCCTCGACAAGCAGATGCCCGCCATCGGTCAAAGACCTCTGGACCGCCGCCGCCATCTCCACCTGTTGCAGCCGATATTCGTACTTCTCCCCCAGCCGCCTCGCAACGGCCCCAGCCGGACCCAGGATTTCGTCCAACAACGTACTCATTTCGGCCGGCGTTAGGGTAGCCGAGTGACACGCCATTTTCCAATGCCACTCCTTCATCGAACCGGATCTGGTATAATGATCGTCAAAGGAGTTACGATGGTTCTGCGAGGCTATTACGACGGCAAAGCCATTATCTTGGACAAACCAGCCGACCTCCCGCGCAACCAACCGCTGGCCATTGATGTCCGCCCCCTGACAGGCGAGCAAGCTGAGCAGCCGAAATCCGCGCTTCAATGGATGGCAGACAATGCGGTGGACGATCCTTCTCTTCCTTCCGACCTATCGGTGAATCTCGATCATTACCTCTACGGGACACCCAAGCAGAAGCCATGACGATCCCTCGCATCCTTTTTGCCGATGCGTCGTTCTACACCGCCATCTCCAATCGGCGAGACCCGCACTACTCCAAGGCCGACGCCTGGCAGAAGGCCATCTTCCAAGCCCGTGTCAGTATCATTACTACTGAGGCGGTCCTGTGGGAGTATTTGAATAGTTGTGCTGCACCGCCGGTGCGAAGATATGCCTACCGCGCTTACAGATACCTGCACACGGATCCTCAGGTTCAGGTCATCGGCTTCGATCCTGCCCTTTGTGCTGCGGCCCTTCAATCATACGAAGCCCACCACGACAAGAATTGGGGCATCGTCGATTGTCTATCTTTCGAGGTCATGCAGCAGCACGGAGTCCACGACGCCCTCACCACCGATCACCATTTCATTCAAGCCGGATTCACAGCGTTGTTGCTACAAGATCCCCCGGCATAGGCCCCAGTTTCTTCCGCCGCCCCATGACTATCCCCACTGCAACCACCAGCGCCAAATACGGCGCGAACAGAGCAAAACCATCCACCCCCGCCAGAAATGCCAATGGAAGAAATCGGACTACTCTCATCGCCTTCAAATTCTACCACAGAAATCCACCCACCCAAGCCAAATCGCCTCGCAATAACCTCCCCGCTCCTTAATGTGGGCAACCTGTCCCGGCTGTGTGGGCGCCCTGCTGACGGCACCACTCAATATGCTCACGAATCCGTATCGCTGTGTCGGGATCGCAGTCGAACTCGATGTCCACAGGACTGGTGATCTCAAACCCCATCCACTTCCAGCAGATGCGGAATCGAAAGCGGTTGGCGCCAATCTGTTGGTAGGTGTCTGAGTACCTTGGGGCCCAGCGTTTCAGCGTCACTTCGCCCACCCCATCTCGCTGGGCAAATCCCTCCGCAAACAGCCTCACCTGTGTCGGCCGCGGCGCATCCGTCGTATTCCGTTTCCGATGGTACAGCCCCCAGACCAGCCACAGCGCCCACAGAAGCAACCACAGAAGCAGGAAATGGGAGGTCCCGTGTTGCCAATTGGTGAAGGCTATCCATACGGCAAATGCGGCAAACCCGATCGATTTCCACCAGATGTCGCGCGCCCGCATGTTCGCCACATCCGCCTTCCTCCCGCAGGCCCATCCAAAGAGCACCACCCGCCGTGGCGAATACTCAAGCCCACACTCCGGACACCGCCCCGCTTCCGCCAGACCCTTCAGCCGATAGCCACACTGCCCACAGCGCATCGGCCGCAACAACGGGTCTATCCCAACTTCATCGTCCGCCTTGACCTCCATAACCACCTCCCCATCATCAGTTGCTCTTCGCCCCCCGGACCACGTTGCCCAGCAGCATCGCCACCGTCATCGGCCCCACGCCGCCGGGGACTGGCGTGATCCAGCCGGCTTTTTCCTTGGCGGCGTCGAAATCCACATCGCCGACGGTCCTTTTCGTGCCATCGGGCAGGGTGATGCGGTTGATTCCGACGTCGATCACCACCGCGCCGTCCTTGATGAAGTCCCCGCCGATGATCCCCGCCTTCCCCACCGCCGCCACAAGGATATCCGCCTTTCGGCAATGCCCCGCCAGGTCCGGCGTGGCGCTGCGGCAGATCTGCACCGTCGCACGCTCATCGCTCAAGAGCAACGCCACCGGCTTCCCCACAATCTCGCTCGCACCCACCACCACCGCCTCCGCCCCACGCAGGCTCACGCCCGTCGTCTTGATCAACTCAAACGCCGCCATCGCCGTGCATGGCACATTCACCGCCCGACCCAGCACCATCATCCCCAAATTCCCCGGATTCACCCCCTCTACATCCTTCACCAGCTCGATCTTCTGCTGAAGCCTCGCCTCATCCACATGCCTCGGCACCGGCAGATGCACCATGATCCCCGTCACCGCCGGATCGCGGTTCAGTGCCTCGATCTTCGCTTCCACCTCCGCCTGCGTCGCGGTTTCCGGCAGCTTCACCAACTCGTATTCGATTCCCACCGCCCGACACGCCTCGCCTTGCCGGACCGCATACATCTCCCCCGCCGCCGTCGCGCCGACCAGCATCGCCGCCAGCCGCACCCTCTTGCCTTGCGACTTGAGTTGACCAACCTGCTCTTTGATCTGTTCCTTCACCTTCGCCGCAATCGCCGTCCCGTCGATAATCTTCGCTGCCATACGCGCATGGTAGCATGGACACGCCATTTGTGCATCTGCTGCCACATACCCGACATTCCATGTCAGGCAGCGCCCCACCGCAGCCATGCCCCTTCGCGGCAGCCGCCTTGCCAGCCTCAATCTCGCGGCATTCGCTCTTCTGGCATGCCCGGTGCATAATGGCCCTGCGCTGACGAAAGGAACCCTGCCATGCAATCACGTGCCCTGCTGCTGCTCTTGGCCTGTCTGTTCTTGGCCGGCTGCGAAATCCCCGCGCAGACCTACTGGTCGCCCGATGGCTCCAAAGCCGCTTACGTCGCCCCGTCCAATCCCGATTCGCCCGCAGTGCTCATCAACGACGCTGGCGCGATCGTCGCGAACCTCGGCCAATCGATCGGAGGGTTCGCTTGGTCCGCCGACTCCAAACGCCTCTACTTCGCCAACACAGGCTGCAATCCCAACGCCAACACCGGCTTCGAAACCCAGGGCGCCTGGCTCAACGCCGCCGAAGCCGATGAGGACACCCCCCCCGACAACAACGAAAAAAATGGCCTCACCGTCAGCGTCTGGCAGGACGGCAAGATTACCCCCCTCTTCTGGATCGACCGTGGCGCCGCGTCCTACCTGGCCCTCTCCCCCGATCAGAACTGGATCGCCCTGGTCTCCACTTCCGCCACCGGCGGGGACGGTGACACCTCCGTCCTGCACCTCTACTCCATCGCCTCCAAACGCCTCTATCCCCTCTGCGTCGGCTGCACCCGAGGCATCTGCTTCACCGGCCCAAATCGCCTCGCCTTCATTGAGCCTCACGATGTCCACAAAGGCAAACCCTCCGACATCGGACAACTCGTCGAGGTCACCCTGCTCGACAAGCCCGACAAACCCGACCGACAGCCCCTTCTTGAAGTCCTCCTGCCCGTGACCACCTGGCTCCAGGCCGCCGGCCAGGACATCCTCTTCACCAGCGTCGCTTTCACTTTCCCCGCCCCCCCCCTCAACGAAGGGTCCGACGTGCCCCACACCCTCTTCCGCTACAGCCGCGACCAGAAAACCGCCAAGCCCGTCGCCACCGACGTCTTCGAATACTTCTCCATCAGCCCCGACGGCAAGCGCGTTCTCCTCGCCACGCCCATCAGAGCCGCCAACGACGCACACCCCACCCAATTGGCCGTCATGGAATTGGGCAGCGGCGTCCTCCATCCGCTGCGCAACCTGGTCAGCACCGTCAAGCTCCCGCCCAACAGCCAGTCCACCGGCATCCCCGCCTACCCCGCCTGGCGAAACAACGACCAGATCTCCTTCTCCGCCGCCATCGACCCCAAGGCCCCCTCGATCGAGCAAGGAAATCGCTTCTACTTTGACCTTGTCCTCTACCAACTCACTGCCGACTACAAACTCACCGCCTTGCGGACTCTCTCCGAAAAATGGCCGCTGGAATCCAAACCCTCCTTCCGCAAAGACCATTAGCCACCCTTTTCCCAGTTGTAAATCCAAAATCCGTGATCGAGAATCCCCGCATGAAGACCTACACCCGCACCGGCGATGACGGCACCACTTCGCTCTTCGGCGGCAACCGCACGCGAAAATCCGACCCCCGCATCGAATGCTGCGGCAGCATTGACGAACTGAACGCCGCCATCGGCCTGGCCTCCTGCGCCGCCGACGCCAACATCATCCCCCAACTCAACGCCGTTCAGCACGAACTGTTTATCGTCGGCTCCAACCTCGCCGCCCCGACCGTCTCGGCCAACCTCCCGTCCCTCGACGCCTTGATGGTTCATCGTCTGGAAACCGAAATCGATGCCGCCCAAACGCAGCTTCCTCCGCTCCGACAATTCATTCTCCCCGCCGGCACCGAACTGGCGGCACGCCTTCACCTGGCCCGCGCTGTCTGCCGCCGCGCCGAACGCCTCCTGGTCGCGTTCGCCCTTCAAAACCCCATGCCGCCCCTCATCCTGCCATACCTCAACCGCCTGAGCGACTGGCTCTTCACTCTGGCAAGGCTCGCCAACCACCTGGCCCGACAGAGCGACATCCCCTGGCGTAAGCCATAGCTGCGTCAGATCGCCTTCTCCCCTATCCCCTCATTCCCAGGCTGGTGACACCTCCCCAGAAGCGTATGATGATCCAGAAATAGCCATGGACCTTCGCGAATTTGCCAACCCCGTCCATTTCCTCCAGCGAGCGTCGCCGTTCCTCGAAGAACACGAAGCCGAGAACAACCTCATGCTCGCAATCGCCGCCCGCCTGGCCACTGGATGCTCTTCCCCGGCTCCTTTCCTGGCCACCCTTGAAGAAGACAACCAGGTCCTCGCCGCCGCCCTCCGCACGCCGCCCCATCGCCTCATTCTCTCGCGATCACCCGCTTTGGCCATCGCCATCCTCGCCGATCACCTCGCCCGCCACCACCACAACGTCCCCGGCATCCTCGGCCCGGTCGAATCCACCGCCCTCTTCGTCACCGCCTGGCAAAAACTCTCCCGCCAATCCATCCGCCCCGGCCGATCCCTGCGTATCTTCCAACTCGACAGAGTCATCCCGCCCCCGACTCCCTCCGGCTCATTGGTCGAAGCCACGCCCGATGATTTCGACCTGCTCCTCAACTGGGTCCGCGCCTTCAACACCGAAATCGGCCAAACCAGCCCCGCCGACGAACGCCCCTTCATCCAAACCGCCCTCGCCGAGCACCGCCTCTATCTCTGCAAACACCCCCACCCCGTTTCCCTCGCCGCCTGCTCCGGCCCAACACCCCACGGCATCCGCATTAACCTCGTCTACACCCCGCCACCCCTCCGCAACCGCGGTTACGCCTCCGCAACCGTCGCCGCCCTCTCGCAGAAGCTCCTCGACTCCGGCCGCCGGTTCTGCTTCCTCTTCACCGACCTCGCCAACCCCACCTCCAACTCCATCTACAAAAAAATCGGCTACCACCCCGTCTGCGACTTCCGCGAATACCTCTTCACCTGAACGGCGGCCTCGGCAACGCCACCAGCACGCCCGCTGTGATCACCACGCCCCACACCATGTGCGACTCCGCTTCTTATCGCGCAAACCTCATTTCTGTGCCTTCTGCTTCGCCTGCTTGGCCTGCTCCGCGTCGGCCATCACCGCCAACTCTGCCTTCTTTTGGTCCTCATGAATCGCCGGCGTCAGGCAACTACGCGGCATCGCGGCCAAAAGCTTCTGGCTGTTCTGAAGCGAGCTATCGTCCGGCATCGTCTTGGCCACCTGCTGCGCCTTCGCCTGCAACTGCTTGAGCGTGTTGGCGTCGGCCACCGGCGCTCGCCGCCAGTCCTTCGCCTGTGGCGGAAGCGCCGCCGCCTGCTTCTTCGCCACCTCCACCCGGCTCTTCAGCGACGGATGATCGCTGAGCATCTCCGTGCCTTTGTCATACCCCAGATCGATCATGTGCTGGAAAAAATCGCCGAAATGATTCGGGTCCCAGCCGGCCTGGGTGTAAAAGTCGAAACCAAACTGGTCCGCCTGCGCCTCATCGCCGCGCGTAAAGCTCATGCCGACGAACTGCCCCGCCGCCAGCGCCGCCGCCGCCGCTGAGCCGGCATATTCCCCGCCTTTGTCCTTCCCGCCAGCCACATATCCCGCCCCGCCCGCTGCCGCCGCCGCGCCCATGGTGATGTACTGCCGCCGCATGCCCTTCTGAACGTGACGCCCATAAATATGCCCAAACTCATGCGCCACCACCGCCGCCAGCTCGTCCTCGCTCTTGCACTGCTGGAACAGCTCGTTGTAGACGTACATATGCTCCCCACCCGTCGTGAACGCGTTCAGCGTCTTGCTGTTGACCAGGTGGAATTGCATGTCCTTGGAGAACATCCAGGCGCTGTTCGGATCATTGGCCTGCTGCGTCTTTTTCGCCACTGCGATGACGCGGTCGCCGATCGTCTGAATGTACTCCGCCAGTTGCGGATCGCTCATGGCCGCAGGCTTAATGCCCCCGTGGAACGAGTCCGCCTGCGAGATAACGGACTTGTCAGAAGGCATGCATCCGCCCGAAAACAACCCCAGCATGACCACGCCCACTGCGAAGTTCCCACGCACAAAACGGCAGAGTGTATTCATCGCTTGGTCCTCAAAAGACAGCACATTCGGTGCCTGGATTATACCACCCTCAAACTCAGGCGGAAATGTGCAACCGCAATCGCCTACCCCTCGCCAAACAACGCGTCGATGAACCGCTGCGGATCAAACGTCTCGATATCCTCCGGCGTTTCGCCCAGCCCGATGAATTTCACCGGGATCTTGAGCTGCTCGCGGATGACCAGAACCACCCCGCCCTTCGCCGTGCCGTCCAGCTTCGCCAGGAAAATACCCGTCACCTTGATCGCCTGTGCAAACACCTTCGCCTGGTTAATCGCGTTCTGCCCGGTCGTGGCGTCCAGCACCAGCATCACCTCATGCGGCGCCCCCGGAATCCGCTTCGCCACCACGTCGCGAATCTTGATCAGCTCCCGCATCAGGTGCTCCTGCGTGTGCAGCCGCCCCGCCGTGTCCACGATCAATACATCCACGCCCCGGCTCTTCGCCGCCTCGCACGCATCGTACGCCACCGCCGCCGGGTCCGCGCCCATCTTGTGCTTCACGATCTCCACCCCGATCCGCTGCGCCCAGATGCTCAATTGCTCCACCGCCGCCGCCCGAAACGTGTCGCTGGCACAAACCATCACCTTCTTGCCCATCTCGTGCTTCAGCAGCCACCCCAGCTTCGCGATGCTCGTGGTCTTCCCAGCCCCGTTAATGCCCGCCACCAGAATAACGGTCGGCCCCGACCCGGCGAACTTCAGCTCCCGATCCGTCGTCGGCCAATCCTTCAGCAATTGCTCGCGCATCACGCCCTTCGCGTCGCCCGCGTTGCGAATCTGCCCCAGCCGCCAACGCTCCCGGACGCTGCTGACCATCTGCTCGACGTTTTTCACCCCCATGTCCGCCTGGATGAACCCCTCCTCGAGCTGCAACAGGAATTTTTCGTCGATCTGTCGGCCGGGGATAAACAGCGTCCCCACGTCCGTGTTCAGAACCGTCCACGTCTTCCGCAGAGCCCCTTTGAGCTTATCGAGTGTTTTTGAAAAAAAAACCATGTTTCGAGGTAGTCGTCAGTTGTGAGTCGCCGATCAGACGGCATCTTCTGCCTTGGGGCCTTCGGGTGGCTGCTTCTCCATGCTCCTCAGACTTCGATGCTCCTTCAGTATCGCGTCCATCACCGCATTGATGAACGAGGCGCTCTGCTCGGTCGAAAAGTGCTTCGCCAGCTCAATCGCCTCGTCAATCACCACCTTGGCCGGCGTCGTCGTGTGCGTCAGCTCCCACACCGACAGCCGCAGCAAATTGCGATCCACCGGCGGCTGCCGATGCGTCGGCCATTGCGGCGCAACACGCTCAACCCACCGGTCCGTCGCCTGCCGATGCTCCCAGGCGCCCTTCGCAATCGTCAACACCTCCTGCTGAAACGCCGCGTCCTCGCTGGCGTCACGCACAACCTGACCCGCCATCACCTCTTCCGCCTGCGACTGCGCATCCCACAAAAACAGGATCTGCATCGCTATTTCCCGAACTCTGTGCCTCTTTATCATCTGCTGCAAGTATAGAGAGCAGCGAACAGGAGGCAATGCTCCACCACAACCCCTTGCCCAACCTCCCATGATCGCACACCGTGCACCCGACACACGCCCCTGTTACCATAACCACCGAGGAGCCTCAATCATGCGCGAATACACCTCGATTATCGGATGGGCGGCCTTGGCCTGCTGCTTCGCCGATCACGCCATCGCTGCGGAACAGCAAGCGGTTCTGAAAACAGAGTTCGTCTACGAACAGGCGCCCTTTCCACAGTGCCATGCTTCAACGATCGCGCAAACCCCGGAAGGGCTCCTGGCCGCCTGGTTTGGCGGCAGCCGAGAAGGACAAAAAGACGTCGGCATCTGGCTATCCCACAACCCATCCGGCAAATGGTCCCCACCCGTCCAGGTCGCCGACGGCCGCAGCGACGATGGCGCCCTCTATCCGTGTTGGAATCCGGTCCTGTTTCAGCAGCCAAAGGGACCACTGGTCCTCTTCTACAAGGTCGGACCCAGTCCCGATGCTTGGTGGGGCATGCGATTAACCAGCGACGACGCCGGAAAAACATGGTCCAAGCCCCAGCGCCTCGGCCGCGGAATCCTCGGGCCCATCAAAAACAAGCCCATCCTGCTCAACGATGGCTCGCTCTTGTGCGGCTCCAGCACCGAACACGATGGCTGGAAAGTACACCTCGAACTGACGACCGACCTCGGCAACACCTGCCAAAAAACCGTCCCCGCCGCAGGAGCCGAACCATTCGCCGCCATCCAACCCACCCTCCTCGCCTGGACATCCGGAAAAATACAGATCCTCTGCCGCAGCCGCCAACGCGCAATCGTCCAATCCTGGTCCGACGACGCCAGCAAAACCTGGACCCCACTCTCTCGCACCAACCTGCCCAACCCCAACAGCGGAATCGACGCCCTCATGCTCCGACAAGGCTTCGCACTCCTCGTCTACAACCACACCCTCACCGGCCGCAGTCCCCTCAACCTCGCCTTCTCCAAAGACGGCATCAAATGGACCCCAGGACCCGTCCTCGAAACCGAACCCGGCGAGTATTCCTATCCCGCCATCATCCAAACCTCCGACGGCCTCGTCCACATCACCTACACCTGGAAACGCCAGCGGATCAAGCACGTCGTCATCGACCCGGACAAACTCCCTCAGTAATCGCGAACGCTCCCATGGGAGTTCTACTCCTGGCAGAACATCCGCACCGGCGGACAAGTCCTCGTCCTCCCCGCCGCCCAGATGCCCAGCGACACCCCCGTGCCGGCCATCTACCGCTTCCGACTACTCGCCTTCCGCCTGCCGGAGCCAGTTCTTCTCCGAGCCTTGCCTCTCTGAGCCTTGCGCCGCGCCAAAACTGCAGCCGCTGCAGATTCAAGCATCCGGGTCAGGTGCGCCGTGATCAGCCTCCCCTCCGGCGTCCGACGTTCCCTCGCTCGGTCCAGCGGCGTCAGCATCAGCCGCCCGGGAATCATCGGGTCCGCCCCCGCCGAAACCAACAGCTTCACCATCTCCAGCGTCCCCTCTCCCGTTGCAATCCGCAACGCCGTATTGCTCAGCCCCGAACCTTCCTTCGCGTTCACATCCGCGCCCGCATCCAGCAATTCACGAACAACATCAACGCTCCCCCTCTCAACAGCACACATCAACGGCGTCCGCTGCAACCAGTCAAACCGGTTCAACAGACGCTTGCCCCCAGCCTTCAGCACCAGGCGCACCAGCTCTAGATTGCCTGCCTCCGCCGCCGCATGTAGCGACGTGCTGTCGGACTTCTCCGACCCGGCCTTCGCTCCCGCTTGCACACCCCGCTATTTGAACAACAAGAATAGGAGAATCAAGTGAGAATTCCCGCCAATAGCGCCCCAACTGAAAAAAAAACGCCCTACCGCCGGGCCAATTCCTCCACCCGCCCAAGCATCGCATCGATCTGCCCTTGAGCCTGGAAATCCGCATACCGCGTCGAAAATGCCTCGGCCGCCTCCTGGTACTGGTCCGTCCGCAGCATTATTTGCAGTTTCTGCGTGATCGTCTCCGGACGCTTCAGCGACGCTTCCTGCCCCGCTCCCATCTGGCACACCGCCCGCGCCAGCAACCCCTGCTCTAGATAAATCGGCAACTGCAGGACCGGTTTACCCGCCATCAGCATCGATACCGTCCCGCCGTGACCCGCATTGAGAATCGCCACGTCGCACTGCCGACCAACCTGCTTCAGATCCAGCGGCTGGCACTCCAGCCGGAGCGTTGCCGTACTGTACTGCTGCTGTGCCTTCGCTGGAACCCCATCCACAAAAATGATCGTCGAGTGCCCCAAATCGCTCAACGATTTCAGTATCTGGGGCATCGCCGGGTTCGGCTTCAGATAGCCAAAAATCTTCCGCCCGCCCCCCTTCGGCCATTCGGGGCTCTTGCCACCGCCCTGCGTCCAGGCGCCCCAATACCGAGCCTCGCCACGGCCTGGAAAATGATCCAACTCCTTAAACGTCACCAGGAAACACTCGTCAACCTCCGAGTAGATCTGCCCTATGTGATCCAACGGCTCCTGCCCCCAATCACCCAACGCCTCGTTCGAGTTGGCCAGAATCCGATCCTCGTCCTGCCTCAACCGCTCCGAGTCCGATGCCAGCCATGGCCGCAAATTCGCCAGCGGATGCGTGTCAGGCGGACAGCAGAATCCCGACCCGATCGTAATCCGCTTCGCCGAAAAACCCCTCGCCGCTAGCAGCGCCGTCGGACTGTGGTCGAAGATGATCACCTCCGGCCGAGTAAACTCATACAGGTTCCGCCACGCCTCACCCAGCGCCGTCATCTCACGCGCATCGCCGAAACCCACGCCATGGAGGATATGCCCAAACGTCACCGGCGGACGAAATCGGTCCGGAACACTTCGCGTCCGCATCGGCGCCTGCAGGCACGAAACCGTGTTGCCAAAAACAGCCTTGGCATGCGAAAGATCCTTCAATGCCGCAAACACACGATGCCCACGCTTGGCCAAACCTTCCGCCAGCGGCAAAAGTTGCATGATATGACCCAGACCCCCGCCCAGCTCCCACGCAAGTAGTATGTTCGCCATGTCTTGCCACCTTCCCCAGACGAATTCTCTGCCCGGACCATCGTATCAAATAAATCAGTTCTGCAAACAGCCGAACGAGCAGACACCCCCACCGACATTCCCAATAAGCTCCAATCACCGGGCCCACCATCACATTTCACCGAACCCGCCACCTCTTGCGCTCGTTTACATTCTCACAACCAGCGGCTATTGTCCCCCCGCTGTATCTTCTCTTGAGATATCGTATGCCCAGGCAACCAAAGAACATAACCACCGTCGCTTTCGTCAGCCTCGGTTGCCCCAAAAACCTCGTTGACTCCGAACGCATGCTCGGTTTGCTCGCCGAGGACGGCCTGGTCATCACCCCAGACCACAATCAGGCCGACGTCATCGTCATCAACACCTGCGGATTCCTCCAAGCCGCCAAAGAAGAATCCCTCCGCGAAATCCGCGACGCCGTCGCACTCAAACACAATGGCCGCTGCAAACGCGTCATCGTCGCCGGCTGCCTCGTCCAACGCGAAAAAACCAACCTCCTCCATGCAGTCCCACAAGTCGATCGCCTCGTCGGCGTCTTTGACCGCGAACACATCGTCGATGCCGTCCGCGGCAAGGAAAACCCCCGCCAGGACCACGGACACTTCCTCGGAAACTACCACGACCTGTCCAAAAAACTCGCCGCCACACTCGCAATGCCCTCCGCCGGCATCAAACAGACCAAAACCACCCGCCTGCCCGTTTTCGAAGACGACCGCGCCCGGCTTCGCCTCACCCCCAGACACTACGCCTACCTCCGAATCTCCGAAGGCTGCAACCAAGCCTGCGCCTTCTGCACCATCCCCTCCATCCGCGGCCCCATACGCTCCAAACCCGTCGAACAAATCCTCGCCGAAGCCCGCGAACTCGCCGACGACGACGCCGTCGAACTCATCCTCATCGGACAGGACACCACCAGCTACGGCGCCGACATCGCCTACGCACCCGGACTCGCCGGACTCCTCCGAACCCTCGACAAGCAACTCGACCCCCACCTCCGCTGGCTTCGACTCATGTACGCCTACCCCTCCTGCTTCACCGACGAAATGATCCGCACCATCGCCGATTCCCGCCGAGTCCTCAAATACATCGATATCCCCCTCCAGCACATCAACGACGAAATCCTCACCAAAATGCGCCGCCGCGTCACCCGAAACCAGGTCGAAACCCTCCTCGACAAGCTCCGCAAATGGATTCCCGGCATCGCCATCCGCACCACCTTCATCGCCGGCACCCCCGGCGAAACCGACGCACAGCACCAGGAACTCGTACGCTTCGTCCGCGATTTCGCCTTCGACATGATGGGCGTCTTCCCCTATTCCCGCGAAAGCTCCACCCCCATGGCACGCTTGGACAACCAGATTCCCGAAAACCTCAAACAACACCGCGTCCACGAGCTGATGCTCACCCAGCAGCACCTCGCCTTCGCAAAAGCCAAAGCCATGAAAGGCAAAACCATCCACGTCCTCGTCGATGCCGCCCCCAAGGGCGCCAGCCACCATTGGATCGCCCGCTCCCAGTCCCAAGCCCCCGAAATCGACTCCACAGTCCTCATCAAAGCCGATCACCTGCATCCCGGCCAGTTCATCGACGTCAAAGTCACCCGCTCCCAAGCCTACGACCTCATCGCCGAGCCCGCCAAGAAAAAATCCCGCAGCCTCACCATCCTCGAATCCTGACCCCGCCGATTTCGCCCCCCCCATTTGCCCCCCTGCCTCCACAACGTACAATCCGCCTCCGATGTTCCGTCACGTTCCCAACGCCCTGACCGGTCTCCGCCTCCTGCTGGCGCTCGTCTTCTTCGCCATGCTCTCGTTCTACCAATACGAGGGCCGCGGCGATCCCACACTCCTCAACAGTGCTTTCCTCGTCTACCTCGTCGCTTTGTTCACCGATTTCCTCGACGGCTACCTCGCCCGCAAGTGGCACGTCGAAGGCCCTTTCGGCCGCATCGTCGATCCCTTCGTCGATAAAATCCTCGTCCTGGGCGCGTTCATCTTCTTCGCCGGAAAAAACTTCATTATCCCCGACACCGAGGTCCCCTCCCCGGGCCACCTCATGGTCGTCAAAACCATCACCGGCGTCGCCCCGGCCATGGTCGTCATCCTCCTGGCGCGCGAACTGCTCGTCACAACACTCCGTGGCGAAGCCGAAGCCGCCGGCCAATACTTCGGCGCCGAGTTCTCCGGCAAGCTCAAGATGGTCCTCCAGTCCATCACCATCCTCATGATCCTCGTCTACGTCAATTACCTCCCTTGGCTCAAAAACCGCCACTATGAGCCCGCCGCCAAGATCGTCCGCGACATCTTCATCTACCTCACCGTCATCGTCACCCTCGCCAGCGGCCTGTCCTACATCCGCACCGCCATCGCCCTCTACCAGACCCGAAACATCGAGAACCAACCGGGATCCCGATCAAAATGAACGACTACACCCTCTCCCTTCTCCTGGGAATCATCGAAGGCCTCACCGAGTTCCTCCCCGTCAGCTCCACCGCGCATATCCGCATCGCCGAAGGACTGCTCGGAGTCCATCTCGACAGCGAGTACTGGAAAATGTACTCCGTCGTCATCCAGCTCGGAGCCATCCTCAGCGTCATCGCCTATTTCTGGTCCCGACTCTGCAAATTCATCGTCACCTTCCCACGCGGCCACCTCGGCAACCGCACCTTCCTCACCCACCCCTTGACCCGCATATCCATCGCCTTCATCGTCACCGCCGGACCCTCCTACCTCCTCGACAAACGCATCGGCAAAAACCTCGAAAACCTCTGGGTCATCGGCTTCGCCCTCCTCGTCGGCGGCGCCATCATGTGGATCGTCGATGTCGTCTACACAAAACCCAGAACCAACCGCTTGGAAGACATGAACCTCTTCCAGGCCGTCTGGATCGGACTCATGCAGATCCTCTCCGCCCTCTTCCCCGGCACCAGCCGCTCCATGGCCACCATCGCCTCCGGACAGATCGCCCAAATGTCCCGCGCTTCCGCCCTCGAGTTCAGCTTCTTCCTCTCCATCCCCACCATGCTCGCCGCCACCGGCTACAAGCTCTTCCAAGCCCTCCACCACCGCCAACTCGGCGCCGGAGATCCCCTCGCGCCCCATCACCCCTGGATCGTCCTGGCCATCGGCTTCGTCGTCTCCTTCGTCGTCGCTCTCGCCGTCGTCGCCTGGTTCATCAACTGGGTCCGCCGACACGGATTCGTCCCCTTCGCCGTCTACCGTATCCTCCTCGGCTTCGGCATCCTCGCCTGGGCTTGGTGGCGCTCCATGCACCCCGCCTGACCCGGTCCTTCGCGCCAATAGACTCCCCACCACCGATCCGCTATACTGACTGCGCTGTCCCGGCCGCGATGCCACTCCCGGCAATGCCTGGCCACCAATTGGAAGGGGCACATCGAATGGTCCTGCATGTCTTGCGAGCACTTTTCGTACTCATGATGGCCGCCGTCGGATGGTTCTACCTCATGAACCCCTCCCGACCAGACGCGTCCTACAACTTCCTCGCACTCTCCATCACCCTCTGCATCGGCGTCTTCTTTGTCTGCATCGATATCCTCTCCCCTCGAAGAAAACTCTCCATCCTCTCCGGAACCTTCTTCGGCCTCCTCGTCGGAATGATCACCGCCTACGCCCTCAGCTACATCGTCCTCTTCATGGTCGACCTCTTCGGCCCCATGTTCGCCCCAAGAATCGCTTCCGACGAAAAAGCCCGCCTCGCCATGATCAACTTCATCAACCTCCTCATCGGAATCATCTGCTGCTACCTCGCCATCAGCTTCGTCCTCCAGACCAAAGACGACTTCCGATTCATCATCCCCTACGTCGAGTTCAGCAAACAGATCCGCGGCGCCCGCCCCATTCTCATCGACACCAGCGTCATCATCGACGGCCGAATCCTCGACATCGCCGACACCGGTATCCTCGAAAGCCGCCTCATCGTACCACGCTTCGTCGTTCAGGAACTCCAAATGCTCGCCGACAACGGCGAAAAACTCAAACGCAACCGCGGCAAACGCGGCCTCGACATCCTCGCACGCCTCCAAGACAACAAAAAAGTTGAAGTCATCCTCTTCGAGTGGACCGGACACAACTCCCCGGAAGCCGAGGGCGCAGACCAGAAACTCCTCGCACTCGGCAAAGAACTCCACGCCCGCGTCCTCACCAACGACACCAACCTCTGCAAGGTCGCTCAGGTCCGCGGCGTCGATGTCATCAACGTCAACCAACTCGCCAACTCCCTCCGACCCGTCGTCCTCCCAGGAGAAAAAATGACCGTACGCCTCGCCAAGCCCGGCGAAGAACCCACCCAGGGCGTCGGATTCCTCGATGACGGAACCATGGTCGTCGTCAAGGACGGTCGAAACCACGTCAACGAGGAAGTCGAATTCGTCGTCACCAACGTCCTCCAAACCACCACCGGTCGAATGATCTTCGGACAGATCGGCGACGGCCCCGCACAATTCCAACGCCACCCTCGTCCTCGCTCAACCTGACCCCCAACCAAACCATGGAGTCCCTGGGTGTCATCCTCCCCGCCGCCGGCCGATCCACACGCTTCGGAAACAATCGCAACAAACTCCTCGAATCCCTCAACGGCCGACCCGTCATCGCACACGCCATCCACACATTCCTCTGTCGCGACGACGTCGCCGCTATCGTCATCCCCACACACGACGCCCAAAACATCGCCGACGCCCTCGGCCACCCACGCGACAAACGCATCCTCTTCTGCCCCGGCGGCCAAACCCGCGCCCACAGCGTCCGCAACGCCCTCGCCGCCCTCGACCCCTCCATCGCTTGGATCGCCGTTCACGATGCCGCACGTCCCCTGATCTCCCAGGATCTGATCAACCGCACCCTCCAAGCCGCACGCCAGCACGGCGCCGCCGTCCCCGCACTACCCGTCCACCTCACCATCAAACAGGCCCTCGGACCCCTCCCCGCTCCCGTCCAACGAACCATCCCCCGCAATACCCTCTTCGCCATGCAAACCCCACAGATCATGCGCCGTACCGCACTCCTCCACGCCTTCGCAGCCTGCCCCCTCCCCCTCGATGCCATCACCGACGACGCCCAACTCCTCGAACTCGCCGGCGAACAAGTCTGGCTCGTCGATGGACACGAACATAACCTCAAAATCACCACCGCCACCGACCTCCGCATCGCCGAATTCATCCTCGCACAGAACCCCGCCGCCCCATAACTTGGCCCGCCTCACATTCAACACTCGCCCGATAATCGCACCCCCGCCAGTTTCTTCGCTTTTCCCTTCGAATATATCGTAATATTCCATTGCCAGCGGCGTCTCTTCTTGAGTGCAAGGGTAGTGACGGCGACAAAGAAGAAGACACTACGGAGGTAAGTATGACATCGCGATTTGCTGGGGTCGAATCACTCGAAGCCCGCATGCTTCTGTCCGCCAGTGCCGCTCTGACCGGACACGTCTTGCGGATCCACGGAGACCTGCAGTCCACCAACACCATCACCGTCAGCAACAACAAAGACGGCCTCGTCGATGTCTCAATCACCTCGGTCAACCGCAAAAACAAGCCTTCGACGCTCATCAAAAAACAATTCACCCTCGCCAACATCAAACGCGTCATGATCCGCGGCGGCGTCAAGGCCGACACCATCACCATCGATCAGACCAACAGCTCCTTCGCCCTCCCCACGCGCATCGACGCCCTCGCCGGCAACGACCTCATCACCACCGGCGCTGAACCGGACGTCATCAACGCCAGCGCCGGCAACGACAAGATCGACGCCGGCGCCGGCAACGATCTCGTCTTCGGCGGCCGCGGCGACGACACCCTCCTCGGCGGTGACGGCAACGACACCCTCTGGGGCGGCAACGGCAACGACAGCCTCGACGGCGGCACCGGCGACGACAAACTCGGCGGAATCCTCGGCCAAAACACCCTCCTCGGCGGCGACGGCAAAGACACCTTCCTCGTCCGCAGCCTCGATAAGAACCCCACCAACGACTACAAGCCCGCCGAGGATGTCCTCAAGAAATCCCCGCCAAAAGCCGAGCAAAATGAAGCCCCGCCGGCCAAATAAACGGCATGGGGAGGATAGATTTGGCAGTGGCCAGCGATCCCGATAACGAATCGCTGGCCATTCTTATTTCCCCCCGCAAACCCCCAGCCGCATCGAGCATAGCCGCCACACCAACAGACAGGTACAATTCCCCCATTCCGGGCGTGGCGGAAAGGCAGACGCTACGGACTTGAGAATTTGAGTGCGCCGACGGCAACGTCGGACGTAGAACTCCCCAAATTCGGCGAAACCCCTGCCAAGCAGGCGCGGCAACGCCGAGCGAAGCTCCCGAAAGGGAGAACGTGTAGAGACTCGACGAGGAGCATCCCACGCGGATGAAGGCAGAGTCCAGACCACGAACTCGCAAGAGGCGGCGAAAGCCGAAGTGGCACGAAAATCCGTTGACCGAAAGGTCGTGCGGGTTCGACTCCCGCCGCCCGGACTGCTATCAGAAAGACAGGAGTGTCACATGGGGTTGAACTCGAAGGAGCAGAACACGATCAACACTCGCTACCCGCGTTGTGACGGGGTGCAAGAGTCAGGAGATGTTGTATTCGCCTTCCCCACAGGTAAATACAAGGGCGATCCAGTCGCCACGTGCTCCACGTTACAGGTCATCTACGACCATCTGAAGTCTGCGACCGCTTTCGATCCCAGCGCAGTCTTTGGCCGTCGCTGCATAGTCGCATACCGACACAGTGGCGAAGAACAGACGAAAAAGGACTGCTCCCCCGCCTGGAACGAGCACTACGTCAACATCCCGTGGCCGTTTCTTGCCATTTCGGAGCAGCCGCTTGAATGCGCTACACATGAGCTTGCGCATCCGTTTGTTGACCTGATTAGACGCCAGTATGACATTGGAAACAAGAGCAATAGATTTGGATGTTGGGTGGAGGGGCTGTGCGATTTCCTCCGAATTGGCGGGTTCACACCCATCGGCCAATCACAGGAGGCTCGGACGCGAGAAGCCCTCTATAAGGCCGCAGCAATTGCGAAGAAGGGCGACTCTTATCACGACCCGGCGGGTCGACTGGTTCAGGCCATGCGGGAACAGAAGCTCGACCCCGATAGCCACGTGGACGTACGGAAGTTCCTCGCAACCTCATTGCCAATCGGTTTGTCGAAGCTGTACGGTCACGTGCCTTAGCCGCGCCCCAAGCTGCGCCCCAGTACTTTTCGTCGCCTACGTTCTCCTGTTAGAAATCACACTTCGATCGAGGACTCAAAATCCGTTGGCCGAAAGGTCGTGCGGGTTCGATTCCCGCCGGCCGCCACCCGTCAAACCGGTAGTGACACTTCGACTGTCGCCATCCCTGCCCCAATCTTGCCCAGTCTTCAAGTCAGAACGGCATTTTACCAGCCACCTCGTCAGATATGGTTGGTGCCTTGGTGACACGGACCGCGTATCGAAGAACCTTCAGCGGAACGGCATTCTGGTTGGGATCGGCTCCTTTGCAGGTGCCAGCCGCCTTGCGGAGCGTTTTCCGAACCCGTTTTGCCGTCCCCGAAGCATGCGTAGTTGCCATACAACCCCTACCGTAAGTAGCCATAGGCCCAAATGTTACTTCTACATTATCGGATACGAGGACCCGTAAGTCAACCGACGCGATGGAATCAAAAATCCAACCCCCCCCGCAACTGTGGCCGCTTCTTCTTCTTCACCGCCGCCGCGCCCGGAGCAGCCTCCGCCGCCACCGGCATCGCCACTTCCTCCGCTCGCTTGATCGACAGGCTCATCCGACGCTTCGCCGAGTCTATATCCAGAATCCGCGCCCGAACCTCCTGCCCAACCTTCACCACATCATTCGCCGTCCGAACCCGCTGGTTCGCCAATTCCGATATATGCACCAGCCCCTCCAGCCCAGCCTCCACCTCCACAAACGCCCCAAACTCCGCCACACGCGTCACCTTCCCCGTGATGACCATATCCTGGGCATACCGATCCGACACCCCCGCCCACGGATCCCCACCCGCCTGCTTCAGGCTCAGGCTCATACGCTTCTGAACCGGATCGATCGACAACACCACCACCTTCACCGTATCCCCCTCTCGCAAAACATCCGAAGGATGCCGAATCCGCTGCCACGATATCTCGCTCACCGGCAGCAAGCCCTCGATCCCCTCCTCCGCCTCCAAAAACGCCCCAAAACCCTCAACCCGCGCAACCCGCGCCGTGATCGACGACCCCACAGGATACCGGTTCTCCGCGCCCTGCCATGGGTCCGCCATCGCTTGCTTCAAGCTCAGGCTCAGCTTCCCCGTCTCCCGGTC
>JAPLNB010000177.1 GCA_026693085.1 Planctomycetota bacterium
AAGCCACGATGGCCATCGGGTTCGATGACTTGTTGCCCAGATGGAACTTTGTCGCCGCACCTCAATAACATCGCCAGTTATTGATTCGGCGGTCCTTAGCCTCTTTGATTCTTTGGTGACCCTGGCCCAACGCGAGTCTCATCCATTACATGTTCACCGGCCCCCTCGGCGTCGTCTCCTGCTCACGCAAACACAACGTTGGCCCGATGCAGCCAAGAAACCGTTCACCTGGCCGCGACGTTCACCGCTTTGGCCAATTCAAATGCCTGTGCAGAAAATCGAACGTCCCCTTCCCGTTAATTGTGTGCGGCCCGACAAAGAACTCAATCTCGCAGCGAATCCCAATTCCCAGATTTGCTTCGTACAGGTGCCTGACCTTGGCAAACTCATACGCTACCGCCTCGTCCGAACTGACCCCGTCAAAATGCCCCCGCTCCACCATGAACGGCCGCGGCGCAATCAACGCGGCCATTTCCGCGTAGTTAAACGTGCTCCCCAGGTCAAATTCGAAGATCTCATACTCGTTTGTCCAGACGTAGCTATGCGGACTGCTCGTCGAGGCGTTCTTCCACACCCATTCATTGAAATCCGCAGAGCAGATCGACAGGCAGTAATCCGTCACCAGCGCCGGAACCCGCATCGCGGTTTTCCCCCCATAGCTCAGCCCATAAAACGCAATCCGATTGCCGTCCACTTGCGGCAGCGTCTTCAGCCAGTTAACGATCTGCTGGTGCTGCGGCGTGATGATTGAAAAGAGCGTCTTCCCAAGCGGATTCGCCTTTCGCTGCAGTGTCCGAAACCGGTCCCCGAAGATGTACGGGTTCTGCGGCGCGAATGTGATAAACCCCCTCTCTGCAAGCTTCGCCGCGAAATCGTGATACGCCGGGTGGTCCCCCGTCACGACATCCTGCGGCCGGCCTTCCAATCCATGCTGACACACCACCACGGGCCGCTTCTGGCCATCCTTGATGTCCTTGGGCATCAGCAGAATGCCGTACGCAAACACACCATCGAAAACGTCCAGCACCACCTCGTACCCCGTCCATTTCGGCATGTCATACGCCAGGCGCGATCGCGCTTGGGGCGCGACAGGCGCCAGATCAAATCGCCCAATGACATTCTCATGGAAATACCGCCGGTAAACCTCCGACGATTGCGTGTACTTGCCCACAGACGTCGTGTCGAGCTTGCCCATGAACTGCCGCCGCTCATTTGCGCTTTCCGCCAGGAGTCGCTGAGTGTGCTGATCGATTTCGCGGAGTTGGCGACGCTGCCGCGAGTCGCTTTCGACTCGCTCGACGAGCCGTTTGGGCAGTTCCGTGGACCACGCGACTTTGGCATCCGGCGCGACTGCGCTCAGAAACGCATCGAGCGTCGCCGCGGAACCGCTCGGCCCTCGTCCGTCGCCGCTGACCACCAGATGCATCCGCGCTGCCGGGTTCAAATTGCCCGCCAGCGAGGCCGCTCGCTCGAATTCCGCCCGGACGCTCGCCAGCACCGGCGTCGCCAGCCGTCCGGGCGCGCCGCCTTGGCTCGGCAGCGCCAGTTCAGGCGCCTTGCACGCCTCGACCACCAGAGCTCGCGGCGCGACCATAGCCGCCAGTTCGGCGTCGCCAAACTGATCCAGCAATCCGAACACGTTCCGGTCGATGGGCTCCTGCCAGACACCCCGCCGATCGTCAAAATAGCCGCTCACGCAGGCCGCGGAGATGCGAGCGTCTATCGCCGCGGCATACAGCGCTAACAAACCGCCTTCGCCATATCCGATCACGCCGATCCGCCGAGAGGCGTTCTCCTTTGCGAACCAGTCCACCGCCGCCAACACCTTCTGCACCTCGTACCCGATGATGTGCCGGCCAAGTTCGTACGCCGGCCGATACAGGAACTCGCGATGGGTCAGGTTGGCCCGACCATTGCGCGGCTCCAACTTCCGCGAGACAAGCGATGGGATGATCACCCGGCAACCGCTCTGAACGAGCATCCGGGCATACTGCGACTCACGGGCAATGCCCTCGTCCAGCCCGGCAAGCTGCTCCGGGGTCTGGTCGGCATCGGGAATGGCGACGATGTCCGCCACCGGCTTGGCCGTCGTGGGCATCAGCAGAACGCCCTCCCCCCAAATCCCCTCCAACACCGGCCATCGAACCGCAAACGCCTCGTACCCCCCGCCGCGGCCCACCAGCGCCGGCCGAGCGGTCGTTGCAACCAGCTCCGGCGCGCCGAAGGCTATCCTCGCATCGCGCACGCCGATCATTCGCGCCAATGCCTTGCGGTTCGGCTCGATCGAACGAGCGTACCCCTCCGCTGACGCAAAATCTCGATGCCAATGCCGGACTCGCCGATCTGCGCTCTTTTCGATCTGCCCCAGAAGAAACGCGTCCGTCGCCGTCACCATCCGCGACGCGATGTCGCCGTCCCACGTCAGCGACTGCGTCCCAGGCAGTGGCCCGCCCTTGGCCGCTCCTCGGGCAATTGCGGCCATGCTCGCCAACAGACCGCACACGATGACGGTGTACTGAACCCATCTCCACTTCATCGCATACCTCCAAGTGAATGCCGGTCACACCTGGTCCGGCACCCGATACCCCTCTCGATAGGCCGGCTTCAGCAGTGCATTGGCCGCGTCGCTGTTCGTGAACCGCTCAGTCGCGGGGTCCATCATCAACCGCTGATTTCCCACCAGGTACGAGATATTCGCCATGTGCACCAGGTTCGACGACTGATGCGCTTGCTCAATATCCGCGTTGGGCATCTTTCGCGTCCGGATGGACTCGACGAAATCCGGCTGATGCCACTTGTCCGGATGGTACCCCTTCTCTTCCGCCACCACCTTCCCCTCGCCCTCCAGAACCTGCCACCCGACCCCGTGGCGCCCAAGGTACATCATCTGCTTCGTTCCGTAGATCTCGATCCGCTCATTGTTCTGCGGCCAGAACGGGAACTTCTTTCCATACCGCTCCTCGCCATTCGATTTCCTCATGTATGGCGGAAACGTGCAATGGTCGCACGTCATCGTGAAATCCGCATACTCATAGGTCACGATCTGCGACTCTGGCGTCGGCCTCTGCGACCCATACGCGAAATTGCCCCCCGCACAATACGCCGCTTTCGGTGTCCCCGGATCACCCAAAACCATCCTCGCCAGGTCAAGCTGATGACTGGCGTCCCCCGAATACGCCCCGCCACAATACTCATACCACGAGTACCAGTCCCGATGCCGCGACGAATTGTACGGCACCGATTTCGCCGGCCCCAACCACCGGTCCCAGTCCAGCCCCTGAGGCGCGTTCCCGTCCGCCGCGGCTTTCCATGGTCCTCCGCTGAGCATGTTGTACACCTTCACATGCACCACTTTGCCCAGTTTCCCGCTCTTGATGTAATCCCTCGCTGTCGCTGCGTACGGCGCGCTGCGATTCTGAAACCCCGCCTGCACGACGCGCTTGTACTTCCGCGCCGCCTCGATCATCTTCCGCCCCTCCCAGATCGTCAGCGCCACGTTCTTCTCCACATACACATCTTTCCCCGCCTGACACGCCCACACCGTGGCCAGCGCGTGCCAATGCTCGGGCGTGGCGACAATCAATCCGTTCACGTCCTTGTCGTCGAGCGCTCGCCGGATGTCCGCCACGTATTGCGTTTCCCCATAGCCCGCCTTGCTCAGCTTCTTCGCCATCGCCTGGCCACGCGACGTCTCCACATCGCAGACATGCTTGAAGCATACGCTCGGAAGTTGGTTGAACCCTTCCGCCAGCGCCGTCCCGCGTCCGCCCGATCCGACCAGCGCCAGCACAACTGCGTCATTCGCGCTGGGGGCCCCACCGGCGCTCCGCGACTGAAGAACACCCGTCGCCGCCGCTGCCGCCAACCCCGCCGCCGACTGCGACAGGAACCGCCTGCGAGTGATCGCTTTCATGAGCCTTGTCTCCGTAGATACTGCATCGTCAGAAAGTACGCCGGGGTGCAACTCCTCGCATGGCAACCGCGGTTGACGTGATGGCTGTCATACGGCGACCGCCACGCATTCCATGGATCATACACCTCCCAGAACGCGTCCGCATCATCCGTGATCATCCCGCCCCCAGCACCAGCGGAGCAAATCGATCGCCGCCTTCCGCATTCCGCGACTCAGCATCACCTCGACGACGCGGTGACACAGATAGTCGAACCAGCTTGTGGCAGTCAAACGGAGCGCGGGGGAATTGGCTCGATTGTCAGAGAATGCGCCCTTCTCTGCCAGACTGGCCGACTGTTCGGCCATTTGCACAAATCGCTTTGGTTTGTGGCGGCCTTGTGGCAATCCATTCCGGCCAGCGCCAACGTCGTGGCATCGCGCGCTCCTACCTGAAACTGACCAGCTTCCACAACCGCCTTATCAACGGAAGGGAACCTGCCGTGAAATTCACGGCAGGCTTGATCCGCTTCCACTTGCGGAGGACGGGACAAGCAATGTCGACGACAAGATCGTCCTCACCGAGGCTGAGCTCGATAGTGACCTGGCCTCCTACAACGTCGAGGCCGGCGTGAGAGCTGCTGAACTTGGCAAGGCTGATGAAGAGAGGAAGCAGCATGCTGCTAAACGACGCTGAAATTGGACGCCTTGCCGCCGCGCTGGCTAACCAGCTCATCGGCCGAATTCGCAACTGGCGTCCTGATGCTGTGGCTTTGGCAACGGATGATGATAGACTCCTGACCACCGAACAAGCCGCGAGTTTTCTCGGCTGCTGCGTTCGGACCCTCGACAATAACGACATCCCAAAAGTCTACTTGCCTAGCGGCGGAATCCGCTTTCGCCTTGGCACGCTTCGACAGTTCGGCCGAAAACATGAGCATCCGGTCATGGTAGCTAAGCCACCGACACAACCGATCAACGGGGAACCTGTCACCACGTTGACAGTCGACAGAACCCAAAATGCCAACGGCGACAACGGCGGTAGTGTCATCAGCCCGGCCGCCCGACGGGTCTCCGCTAATGCGACCGCAGGCCGGAAAGAGGTACCTGCATGACCCTCCTGCAGCCGTCGGCCGATCTTCGTGCCCGTGGCGTTCTACTGAACGTCAACGGCGCCTACCGGACCTGCCATACCGCGGCTGGGGTGATGCTCCGCAGACCTGGCTTTCCCACCCGTGCGCCCCAAGTCGACTGGCGTTCGACCGGTTGGGAATATCTGCCCGGCTTCTCCTACCGCTGCCCAAGAACCCCACAACACGAAACTCATCCCGTTTCTTCGTGATTCGAGAATGGATATGATCGGCAACGACAGATCGAAGGTGACATCATGGCAAGCATCACCCACGACCCGAAAGGCCACAAGCGGATTCGGTTCTTTGACCGGGACGGGAAACTCCGCACAATCCGCCTGGGCAAAGTAACCGTGAAACAGGCAGAACGGGTCAAGACTCGCGTTGAGATTCTGGCCAACCAGTTCCACAGCGCTGACCCACTCGATCCCGATACGGCCTCGTGGGTTGCCAACATCTCCGACGACATGCACTCGAAACTCGCCGCCGCGGGGCTGGCCAGATCGAGGGTCAGCCTGCAACTCGGACCCTGGCTCGACAAGTACATTGCTGGTCGATCCGACCTGAAGCCCGGCAGCGTCATCAAACTTAAACAGACACAAGAGAAGCTCCTGGAATTCGTTGGGAACGACAAGCCTCTTCGCGAAATCACCACCGATGACGCGGCCGACTGGAGGCAGTGGCTCGTGGGTCAGAAACTCAGCGAGGCCACCATCCGCACGCGCTCCCGCAACGCCAAGACGTTTTTCAACGCGGCAATCGAGCGGGAGTTGATTTCACAATCGCCGGTGCGTCATCTCAAGAGCGCCGACGTGGCCGGCAGCAACGACTACTACGTCACCCCCGAGGAAACCCGGCGGGTCATCGACGCATGCCCCAACCTCGCCTGACGCGTCCTATTCGGTCTGGGCCGATGGGCCGGGCTGCGGACCCCGAGCGAAACCCACCTGCTCACATGGGCGGATGTGGATTGGGAACGGCATCGGCTCACCATTCACAGCCCCAAGACGGAACATTTCAAGGGCAAGGGCCAGCGTATTGCCCCAATCCGGCCAGAACTCATGGCTCTGCTGCAAGAGGCTTACGACGTGGCTCCAGAGGGAGCGGAGCAGATTGTCACCATCAGCGACAATAACCTCCCGCGGGCGCTGCGGTCGATCATCAAGCGGGCTGGCCTGCTCCCGTGGGACGACATCTTCCAGACCCTTCGCCGGTCGTGCGAGATTGAATGGGCCCAAACGAACCCGCAGTTTGCCGTGTCGATGTGGATCGGCCACAGCATCGCGGTCAGCGGGAAGCACTATGCCAATAACATCCCCGACGAGGTTTTCGACGCCGTGGCCAATATCCGGAGGCCGGAGACATCCGACCTTCCCGCCAGCGCCGAAACCGCCCCGGAAAGCGCGGCCCAAAAAACGGCCCAGCAGAGCACGGCAAACCCCGGAAAAGGACCGAACTCGGCAACCGTGGCCGTTTCAACAGAAAACCCCGGACATCAATCCGGGGCTGGTATTGCCGAGGTCTTCCATGATTTGCAAACTTCTACAAATAGCAGCGACTGGAGTCGAACCAGTGACCTAGGGCTTATGAGTCCCTCGCTCTAACCAACTGAGCTACGCTGCCAACAAGGAGACAGGATACCAATCTTACGCGGATTGACAAGATCGGTTTCGCTCGCCACTAGCCGTACTCGTCCCGGAGGCGTTGGAAGATCCGCTGGCGCGATCAAACAAGCCGCCAAGCTTGTGGCACAATGGTATGGGCATATGACGCCATGCCAGTGACGGATTCCGGTCCAGGGGCTGGCCGGGACGACGATGCTCGCTTCGGAATACAGCCGCGCCCTGGCCGCCACCGGCGATGCAAGCGACCCGTTCTGGAAGTGGTTTGCCGGGTTTTCCCCGACCATCGAGTAGCGTCGAGCCACTTCTGGTGGAACGAGAAAGCAGGCCGTCGCCGTGGGGCAGACGCTCCACGACCTGTGCAGGAGCATGCGCGCGCTGAACACCGCGATTTATGGCAAGCCCTTTCCCGGCGCGATTACGGTTCCAGAGGATGCCAAGAAGAAGAGGGTCGAACGCGCGCGTGAATTGGCGAAACCGTTGTGCTTGGGCTCCTCGATCGCTCGATATTTCCACAACCCGGAAACCAGGCGGTCGGCCGGGGATTCTACGTGGGTGTTCCGCAATCACCTTTCCCACCGCTTCAACCCCTCCACCAACCCCACCATCTCCTGCTTCTTCTTCTCAAACATCCCAAACACCGCCACGATTCCCACCCCCAGCCCAATCCCCGCCACCATCCATGGCCAATTCGACCCTGCCGTCACCGCTGCATAATGGATCATGCTCGATATCGCCACCACCAGGAATAGCGTCCCAAGGAACAGAAACGACTGCACTCGCAGCAATATCCCCACCATCACCCCGCCCACCGCCAAAACCGCCAACACCAGCGGCAACCATGGATTCTCCCTCACCCCATTAATCCAAATGTCCGCGGTGGACGAAACATAAATCACCATCAGCGCCGCATACCTCACCACCTTCAACTGCTCCTCCGCCAACTTCCCCCGGTTTAAATGCGCCGCCGCCAACACCGACAACGCTGCCGGCACCAGCCATAACTGCGGATGCTGCAGAAACTCCAGCCCCTGCACATGCCCCCACACCGCCCATAGCCCGCCATTGGCCATCAACGCCGCCATCACGCCAAACCCGTAGCTCTTCCGCGTCAGCGCCAGAGCTGCATAAAGTAGGCCGGCAACAAAAAGCACGTTGGCATACGTAAACTGCCCCAGTTCATTAAACCCCGGCGTGCCCCGCATCCCCCAATAGGCCAGCACCGGCAGCACCGGCAGAAACACGCCCGTTTTCTCCAAGGGCTCGACCAGAACCATCCGCCCCTGCCGCCGAAATACCTCGCTCAGCCCCACGCCTGCAAACGCGATCGCCATGATGATGAATGGCCAGTATCGCAGGAAGATCCCTCTCGCGAAAATCTCCGGGAAATTCAACCGCAAATGGAGGAAAATCAGGGCGAGCACCACCTCCGCCGCATAGACATACGCCGTCCGCTCCCGTTCGCTCAATTCCAGCGGATCCCGCCCCGGCACCACCGCGCACACAATCGCCGCCACCCCAATCGCCCCCAGTGCCGCCAGCACCGCCACAATCCCCCACCACGCCATCGCCGTCCCCCGACTGTCCGCCTGCAACCACTCCACCCCCAGCACCAGCATCAGCGATGCCACCATCGCCGCCCCCACGATCGGCACCAACCCCTTCGCCGCTTCCGTCCACGCATTCTCCCGCCGCAGCATCTTCACCATGCCCACCGCATAGAACGCCGCCATTCCCGCCGTCACCACCATCACCACCACCGTCCGATCCAGCATCTCTCCGGCAGTACCCGGCTTCATCCAACCCCACCCCCACAGCACCGCCCCGATCACCCCCAAGAGCAACGCCGCCCGATGCAACCAGCCGCTCACCTGATCCTTCGCCAGCAGACCCATCCCGGTTGCTGCCGCAATCACCCCAGTGGCCGCCGCCAGCCTCACCGGCAGTTCATCCCGCCCCAATACCGTTCCCAGGGCCAGCAGCACAACCACGACCGCCTGCGTCGCCATCGCCCTGGCCACCCACCCCGGCCGCTCCACCGGCCAGTCCTCCCGCTGCGGAATCCCCACGCCTTCCGCCACGCGCAGCAGGCTCCGGCGCATCGTGAATAGGTAACCCCCGACCACCGAATACCCCGCCAGCGCCACCGCGCCGTATGAAAAAACATCCCCAAGGCGCCACGCCATCGCCGCCATCGCCGCTGCCATCCCCGCCAGCCCCAGCCCATAGATCCCGCGTGCAGCAAATCTCGCATCAATATCCCACAAACACCCAATCATGACTCCCCACGCCGCCGCCATCCCCGCCCACGCCAGCCCCCACCTTGGCGTGCCACCCTGCAACAGCAGCACGATCGCCGACCCCATCACCAGCACCATTGCCGCCCTCGCCGCGAACCGGTGGTACGACAATCCCCTCGAAACCACCTGCCCCATCATCGGCCGCAGCATCCCCAACTCCAACACCAGCAGCGCCACCCCCGCCAAGCCAAACACGATGCTGTTGACCTGAACCAGCCCGAACACCGGCACCCCGCTCCCGACGCCGCCTTCGAGGATCCACCACACCGTCGCCGCCGCGTTGAGCAGCAACCCCGCCGGGAAACACCATGCCTTGCCGCCCGTCCAGAAGGCCAATCCCACCGACAGCAAGCTCACCGCGATCATCCCGCCCATCGCCCACGTCGGCCGCGTCGGATCGTCATAGCTCGCCCGAAATGCCAACGCCAATGCCATCACCCCAAAAATCGTCGCCCACCGCGTAATCGAACCGGCCGGCCCCTCTTCCCGCCGCGCGCCCTTTGCCAATCCGAATCCCAGCACCAACCCCGCCGCCGCCACCCGCGCCGCCAGCAGTGTGTGCTGCCCGATCCACCGGCTACCCGTCGCCCCGCAAACGCTGAACGCGCCCATCGATCCCACAACCAGCAATCCCACCGCGACCCCGTTCACCGCCGCCCATCGCGCTTGCCGCCCCATCCACAGCATCGCCGCCCCCGCCAACGCCCACGCCAGCCATCCCCATCCCCCGCCGACCGCCGCGATCCCCGCCCTCGCTTCCTCTGTCCCTCCCACCAGCGACAACTCCGCCGGCACCAGCAAACAGACCAACAGGACCACGCCAATCAACGCCTGCACCTGCTGCAGCATCGAGCTTCCTATCAGCCCTCCCACAACCGGCCACCGCCTCGCCCCCATCCATGCCAACGCGAACCCCGCTGCCGCGATCGCATTGAACTGCGCCAGCCTCACCGCCTCAACCGTCTCGACCTTCACGCCCGCCGTCACCAGCGCCAGCAGATACGCCAGCGTCACCGTCAGATTCAGCACCAGGCTCGCCGCGAACGCAAACCCCGCCGACCGCTCCCGCAGCCCATACCCCACCAGTGCCGCAATCACCGCCACCAGCGGCGGCAGATACGACCCGGCGTCTCCGATCCTCGCAAAGAACGACCCCTCCACCGCCCCCACGATCTTCCCCCCCGAAAGCAACACGCCCGCCGGCACCAGCGTCAACATCAGCACGAATGGCACCGTCAGCGCCAACACCAGTGTCCGCACGTCCCGCCAGACCTCCGCCGATCGCAGTTCATCTTCCGTCGCTCTGCCCCATACCCACACCGGTCCCGACATCACCAGCAGGAAGGCAGCCATCGCCCACCGCAGCGCCGATGCCGTCCCCGTCTGTCCCTCCCACCTCGCCGCGATCAACGGGCACGCACACGCCAGCGACAGCACCACCCCCAGCACCGCCCACCGATTGAACCGTTCCCAGATCCCGGCCGCCAGCGCCACCACCACCGCCGCCAGCAGCATCCACGCCCCCATCCCCCACGCCTGCGGATGCACCGACACCGCCATGGCCTGGGTGGACAATTCCGCCTCGACGCCGGGCCACACTGCCCACAGCGCCATGCCCACCAGCCCTGCCAACACCACCCCCGTCATCCACCGATCAAACCAAACCGCCTCCTGCAACAGCGAACCGTCTGCCCGCCTTGTCATCAATCTCCGCACCCCCACCCACCCCACGCTCATCGTTGCCCACGCAATCCCCACCGCCTGCAACGTCCACGCTTCGCCCAATGGCCACCGCGAATTCGCAAACCACGCATGCTCCTGCAATCCCGCCAAGACGGCAAATCCCGCGCCCGCCGTCAGTGCCGCCTGGAACACCGTGAACATCGCCGGCCATCCATTGGCTGCCGCCAGAACCAACCAGATCGCCGCCACCCACAACACTCGCCCCGCCAGCATCCCCATCGCCCCCGTTCGTAAATCTGGCAGGTTCGCCAGCACCAACGCCAACCCCGCAATCGACGTCCACACCCCCGCCCAACTCAGCTCCTTCCGCCACGGCCGCGCAATCCCCGCTGCCGCCATCACGCTCGCGTGCACGAGCATCGCGACCGCCACGCCCTCCACCACCGTCGCCGCCACGCAAAATCGAAATGCCAACCCCTGCACCAACGCCACCGCGAGCAGCACCGACCCCACCCAGCTCACCTGTGGCTTGTGCATCCGCCATGCCACCCCATACGCCGCCACCGCATAGATCGCAAACACCCAGGTCGCCCCGTGGTCGTCCGCCCGCCATAGCCCATGCCAACTCGCCAGCCCCAGACTCCCCACTGCCACCGCGACACTCACCAGCCCGTAATACCACGCATCCTCGCGTCTGCCCGCGCGCCGCCAGAGTTCCGTCGCCGCCGCCAGCAACCCGAAACACCCCACCAGTGCCCCCGCGCTCTGCGGCGAGACCATCGCCAGCGCCAAATGCCTCCACTCTTCGGACCAGGTGATGTGCGCCGGGTTGCTCGCCGGCAAAATCAGATGGAATCCCAGCAAATACGCCGCCACCGCGCACGCCAGACCCAGCACATGCGCCGCCGGGATCTGGAACATCACCGCCACCGCCGTCAGCGCCGCGAAATCCACCAGTGCTACCGGCAGCAGCCCCGCCGGGTTCGGCCACGCCATCGCCATCGCACCGACCAGGATCAACGCCCCGACCACTCCGATGCTCGTCCCCGCCACACGCAACCCCGCCAGTTTCGCATCCGTCATCCGTCGCCACATCAGCAACCCGCTGCCCAGCGCCGGCAAACCGCCCAGACACACCAACGCCGCCGTCCGCTGCATGACCCAACTCGCGTTGTCCGTCATATACGCAAGCAACCCCAACGGCAGCATCGCCGCGAAGCTCGTCGCCCCGAGGAACCGCAGCAACTGACTCCCTTCCTCCTCGCCAATCTCTGCCCGCCGCCAAAGCCTCCCCAGCACCACTCCATGGGTTCCGCAATAAAACGCCAGCGGAATCGCCGCCAGCAACAGCGTCATCCCCGCCGACGCCTCACCCCAAGGCAGCGCCAGCCGATGCACGATCCCCTGGCTCATCGACGCCCCGAGCATTCCGATCGAAAGCAGCCCCGCCCAATCCGGCACCAGTACTCGACCAGCCATCCACACCAGCCACCCGAACAGCCCCAACGCCACCACCTCCCCGACCACGCGCGCCGGGTTCACCGCTCCCATCCCCTGCGAAAACGCCTCGATCGCCAGGAAGTTCAGTGGCACCAGCAGCGTCGCGATCAGCAGGAGCCCCTTGCTCGTGTGCGGCAACTTCCACCGCCGCTCCGTATAGATCCCCGCCAGGAACACCCCCGCCGTCACCGCGGTAAACAAGAAGAACTTCACCCAGGGCCGGCTCTCAATCCACCCCCAGAACGTAAATACCAACGCGATCGAACACCCCACGATCAGCAGCCCGCCCACCAGTTCACCCCAGCGGATGTTGCTCTCCTCCATGAACCTCGCCAGCAGCTCCGCCATCGAAGTCCGCCGCTCTTTCACCAGCGGCAAAACGCGCTTCGGCTGTACCGGCTCGGCCTCCGCCGCCACTGGCATTGCCGGCACCACCGACGCCGGCCGCAGATGCCGCACCGGCAGCGGTGGGGGGGTGATCCGACTCGCCGGTGTCGCCAGGGCCGGTAGGGGGGGCACAACGGGGCTCGGTATTGTTGGCGAGACCCTCGCCGGCTCCATCGCCTCCTTCGCCGCCCTCACTCCCTGCATCGCTTTCTCTAACGTGTCTTGATCGATCAAGCCCGCCTGATGCAGCCGGCTCAACTGCTTGGCCGTGATCGCCAGCTCATCTACGCGCGCCACCGGCTGCGCCGACGAGATTGCCCACCCGCAGCTCTGGCATCGCCCCTCGCTTATCGCCGCCCTTCCGCAGTTCGGACACGTCGCCAGTCGCCTGTCCGGTTCATGCTTGGCGTTTCCCGCCACCCACGCCAGCGCCTTCACGATCCCGACCATCACCAGAATCAGCAGCCCGATGCCGACAACAATCAGTACGAACATGACCACGGAGTCGACCATGGCAGACCTCGCCGCCCTTGCACCCAAGCCCGAACTGTTTCCCTACTTTCGCCACGTCCCACACAAAAGCAACCCCCAAACCACGCGCGGAAATGAAACCGGCGAGATCGCAACCATTGTTTAAAGCCAATGTTATGCTCGGTATCAGCCGTCTGTGCCGCTGATCAAAACTTCTTCCGCTAAACACGCAATGTCCACCCTCCAACAAAAAATGTCCTCCGCTCAGCCCCGCCTCTTGATTGGCCCTCGGTGCTACCGCCTCAGAAGATTGCTACAATAACGGCATGGCTGAGGTGCCGATCCTGCTTCAACCCGCCGTGAGCGTTCTCGGATTCTCACGTTACGCCGGTTTCTGCTGGTTCCTGCTGCTTCTGGCCGGCTGTGCCCAACCAACCCAACTGCTCACCGTGGCCGCCGTCGAGTCCAGCCTCCCCGATCACCCCATCGCCGTCGGCTTCGATGTGGACGAAACGCTCCTCTGCTCCACCGCGATCTGGTACTACCTGGCCACCAACAATGACGGCCCCGATGGCTCCAACAAGTACGGCGTCCAGGTCCGTAATCACCCCGACTTCTGGCCCGATGCCAACCGCCTCGATTCCTTCTCGCTGCCCAAGCAAGCTGCCCGCGAACTCATCGCGATGCACCAGCGCCGCGGCGACCGCATCCACATCATCACCTCGCGCATCCAGACCCCCGGAGAGATTCTGACCGCCTCGCTCCGCAGCGACTTTCACCTCGACAGCACCGTCCCCATTCTCTTCACCGACAATCTCCCCAAACGCGACCTCATCCTCGACCTGCACCTTGCCATCTTCTACGGCGATTCGGACGATGACATGCGCGACGCCCTCGCCGCCGGCGCCCGCCCCATCCGGTTCCTACGCACCATCCGCTGCGCGGACGACCGCATCCACATCGGCGCCTTCGGCGAGGACCTCCTCGCCGGCTCCGACCTCTGCATCGACTTCCTGCGCGCCGGCCCTGCCACCAGACCTGCCGCAAAGCCCTGAATACTCCGTGTCGGTTGCAGGTCGGAGAGGATTCGTCTCGCCGCCGCCGCCAACCGTTGCGTCGGGACCCTTACGCCCATACCATGGCGCATCAGCATCATTGGGGCAGATCGAAGGAGAATACGGATGACCACCAAACAGCGGCAAGTTCCACGACGACTGTTCCTCAAGGGGATACTGGCGGCCGGAACAGCCCCCTATTTCATCCCGTCATCGGCGCTCGGTGCCGATGGCCGCCCGGCGCCCAGCAATCGCATCGTGATGGGCTTCGTTGGAGTCGGCGGCCAGGGATCGGGTGACATGGGCGGTTTCATGGGCTTTCCCGAGGTCCAGGTCGTCGCCGTCTGCGACGTGGACGCACGGCATCGCACCAGCGCCAAGAACAACGTCGAGGGACGCTACGCCCGACAGAAGGCTGACGGTACCTACAAAGGCTGCGCCGACTACAACGACTACCGCGAACTCGTGACCCGCCCCGACATCGACGCCGTCTTCTGCGCCACCCCAGACCACTGGCACGCACTCGTCACCGTCGAGGCCTTGCGCAATGGCAAGGATGTCTACTGCGAGAAGCCCGAGACGCTCACCATCCGCGAAGGCCGCATCATGATCGAAACCGCCCGACGCTATGGCCGGGTGTTCTCCGGCGGCAGCCAACGCGTTTGGGAAGACTACAACTGGTATCACCGAATGGTTCGCGGCGGGGCCATCGGCGATGTGCTCGAGGCCTGGGTCAACGTCGGTGGCGCCTCCGATGAAATGCTGCGCCCCGCACAGACCGTGCCCGATGGCATGGACTGGGACAGGTGGCTCGGCCCGGCGCCCTGGCGACCCTACAACAAAGACTATCACCCCTTCAACTGGCGCGGTTGCCGCGATTTTTCCGGCGGAAACATGACCGATTGGGGCGCCCATCACTACGGCGGCACCCTGTTCTGCATCAACATGCAGAATTGCCCCGGCCCCGTCGAGGTGATCCCCCCAGATGGCAAAGAATACAAGTTCCTGACTTGGAAGTTCGCCAACGGACTCGTCATGCACGACGGCGGTGCCTGGGGCGGACCCATGTCCTTCCGCGGAACCAAAGGAGAGTTGCCCGACCGCAAAGGCCCCCGCAAAGCGCCCCCAGACATCAACATCCCCAACTACAAGGGCCGCGGCGGAATCTTCGGAGACTTCCTCCACTGTGTCCGCACCCGCCAACGCCCCTTCCGAGACATCGAACTCGCACACCACACGCTCGTCGTCTGCCACCTCGGCAACATCGCGGGCTGGCTCAAACGGCCGATCAAGTTCGATCCCGATAAAGAACAGATCATCGGCGACCCGGAAGCCAACCGCTGGCTCGATCGCCCCAAACGCGCGCCGTGGACGCTGTAGTATCGCCTGGATTTCGTCGAGGTCTACGCCTGTGTGGACATGAGTTGGAGAACATAAATGAAACGGTTTTCGATCATCCCGCTGTCGGTCGCGATGCTTGTGGCAAGCGCTGAATTGATGGCCTCCGCGGAGCCGAACCTCTTGGATCTGACCCGACAGTTGGCCGCCGAGAAGCCCGCACCCCAACGCACGCCGGAACAGTTGGACGCCGTCTACCTCAAAGTCATCGCCGCGCTCATCCCGGACATGGCCAGCGACGATGCCGGCAAACGCGGCAACGCACAGACGACGCTCGAACGGATCGCCTTCAACGCCAGCCGCCCCGGATCGGAAGCGGATCGAGCCGCCTGCTCCAAAGCCATCGGCGCCACGATCACTGCCGATCTTCCTTCCCTCACCACGGCGTGGATGATTCGGCAGCTCGAGCGCATCGGCCGCGACGAGGCGGTGCCATACCTCGTCAAGTTGCTTGACGCCAAGGACACCCAGATCCGCGACTGCGCGCGGCGGGCCTTGCTCAAAAACTCCGCCACCGAAGCCGGAGATGCCCTTCGCAAAGCGCTGCCTTCCTCCGACTCGCCCGCATGGCGCATCGCGATCATCAACGCACTGGCTTCTCGTCGTGAGCCGGCGACACTCAGCACGCTCCTCACCGAGGCCGCCTCCGACAACGATGACGTTCGGATTGCCGCAATGTCCGGCCTCGCAAAAATCGGCGATAAAGCCGCTGCCCAGATCCTTGCCGCTGCTATGAACAAAGGCTCGCCAGCCGCAAAACGCGCCGCCACCGATTCATACCTCCTGCTGGCCGATACGCTTGCCGACAAAGGCGACAACGCCGCCGCCCTCGGCATCTACAGCGCCATCCTCCCCTCCCAGGGATACCTCAAATGCGCCGCTGTCATCGGCATCGGCCGCGCCGGATCGGCCAGCAATCTCCCTGTCATCTTCGAAGCCATCGCGACCGCCGATCCCAAGCTCCATGCCGCTTCGGTCGATGCCTTGGTCCTGCTCAAGGGCCAGGATGTGACCGCCGCCATTGCCGACCGAGCCAGGAATGCTGACACCCACGCCAAACCCGCGTTGCTCCGGGCGCTGGCTCGCCGCGGTGACAAGAGTACCTTGCCCCTCTTCCTAGCCGCCGCCGATGACGCCGACGAACCCACTCGCATCGAGGCGATCCGTGGCCTTGGCTCCCTCGGCGATGCCGCCACCGTGCCTCTCCTTCTCAAAATCGCTGCCACCACCGGAAATCCCCAGGAGACCGCTCGCGAAAGCCTCCAACGCCTTGATGGCGACACGGTTGACAAGGCGATCCTCGCCGCCATGAACGAAAACGAATCAAAGATCCGCCTCGAGGTCATCCGGGCACTGGCGGCCCGCCGCGTTGCCGCCGCCACCGCGACGCTCCTCGAGTCGGCCCAACATGCCGATCCCGGCGTCCGTAGCGAGTCCCTCAAGGCTTTGGGTGGCATCGCGGCCATCGATGCCCTTGCGCCCGTGGCCGCCCTGATCCTCAACGCCCAGGACGACGCCGCCCGCGCCAACGCTGCCGATGCGATCGCTCGCATTGCCGGACGCGAAGCCGATCTTGAAAAACGCGCCCAGCCCATCCTTGCTACGCTCCAGTCTTCAACCGGACCCGCCAGACTTTCCCTCCTTCGTGTCCTCGGACGCATCGGCGGCAACAACTCGCTCCTCGCCGTCCGCGCCGCTCTGCTGGACAACGACCCCGCCGTCAAGGATGCCGCCATCCGTTCCCTCGCCGACTGGCCCGACGCCGCGCCCGCCGACGATCTGCTCGCTATCGCCAAAAACGCAACCGACCAGACCCATCGCGTGCTCGCAATTCGAGGCTTCGTCCGCGTGGTCCGACAACAGAGCGGCCGCCCCTCCGCACAGACAGCCAGCATGCTTGCCGACGCCCTCCAGGCGGCCAACCGCCCAGACGAGAAAAAGCAGATCATCGGCGCCCTCGCAGAAGTGCGCCACGTCCTCGCCCTCGACGCCTTGCTGCCTTGCCTCACCGACACCAACCTCGCCGCCGAGGCCGCTAACGCCGCTGTCCGCGTCGCCCGAGATATCGTGAATGACCAACCCGAAAAGGTCAAAGCCGCTATGGCAAAGGTGCTCGCGGTCGCAAACAACGCCGATCTCCGAAAACAGGCCCAGGAAACCCTCGATCGTGCCGAACTCAGGCTCAAGCAAGCCGGCCAGATAAAATAGCCGTTCACGCCGATCGGGAATCGGCCACTTCGCCATCTTGAGGACTCGCCCGTTCGACTCCCCGGCGGGTCTCGTTGGCTCCATGCCCAACGGTATGAACCAACCACTCTACCACGTTCAGAAATCCCTCCGCGGATAACGGGTCGAAACCGATCTGCCGCCAACGCCACGCGAGCCCGCTGTCGTTATCCGGCTCTGAGCACGGGCAGTCTCGCCTTCCGCCGCAACGGGTTCGCCTCGTCAACGCTGATGTGGTAAATCCAGATCGTGTACCCGGCCATCCCCACCGGCCGCAGCTCCCGCAAATAGTCCCAGTCCTTCTCCACGTTATGCAGCCGATTGACTGCCACCGCATGCCACCCAGGCAATGGCCCCAGTTCCTCCTGCTTGAAGTTGCCCGCGTTTGCCGAATCCGGTCCCACTGGAACTGGCTCGGACTCGATCCCCACCCATCGCGGGTCGATCAACGGCATCTCATAGGCCAGATGCAGGGGCTTTGCCTCGGGATGCTTCTCCATCCACTCCTTCAGATAGAACAAGTCCTGCCCCCAATCCACGCAACTGCTCGCCAAATGCCGATATCCCTGCGTCGGCCCGCCTACAGCCTCGCTGAAGTAGGATAGGCTGTGCGGGTATACCCACAAACTGCTGACTGCCGACGCCGCCAACGCAACGGCCGCCATCGCTGCAACCCACCGATGCCCCAGCGCCACCGAGCGTGCCACCTTGCTCATCCAGATGAATGCGAATGGGAAAATCGGCAGAACATAGCGCAAATGGTGGTTGAATCCCGTCTGCGAACTGACCAGCACCAGAACAGCCCCCAATGGGATCAATAGGAAAAACTCGTTCCCACGTCCACCCGAATATCCCCTCCCAAGCAACCCCACCCCGATCGCCATCACCACCAGCACCCACGTCCCGACCGGCTCCTTCACCAGCATCGCATACAAGTAGAAGTACCACCAGCCGCGCTGACGCCACTCACCCCGCAGATACGACCACGTCTGACGCTCAAAGTCTCCCCTTTGCACGTCGATGCCACGCACGTAGTTCTCAGGCAACGGAATTGGGATCTTGCCCATCCACGAACCGGCAAACCGGTTCCGAACCGCCACCCCCTGGCGCACTTTCTCCGACCAGCCGCCGAGCGACCGCGAGATGAATTGGTAATCGCCGAGCTGTTTGAATGATCCCTCGAACCCGTACCCAACGTTCAGCAACCACAGGCCAATGACGAGTATGCCAGCGACCTGAACACCCTCGCCCCGCCAGTTGCGCGGCTCTTCGTCATGACGCTGCATCCACCGGTGCATCACCCAGGCGATAGGCCAGAGCACGAACAGAATGATCCACGTTGCCTTAGCCAACTCCGCCACCCCCAGCGCCAATCCCGCGCCCGCCGCGCATGCCCAGGTCGGCTTCCTCAGCCACTTCCAGAACACGTACGCCGCCAACACGCCCGTCGCCGCCCCCCCGACGTCCGGCGAGATCAGGTGTCCATGCCCAAGGATGTTCGGCGAGAAAACCCACAACGTCATTGCCACAATCCCCGCGCATTCTCCGTAGAGATCCCGAGCCCACAAGAAGCATATCCAAGCCCCCAGGAGGCTGAAGGGGATGGCCGTCCACCGCGCCACCGTCAGCAGCCAGTAGTATCGCATCCCGTTTGCCTGGGCCAGCCTCCTGCCCACCAAGAATTCGGTGCGGATCTGTGAGTCTGCAATGTACCCGTAGAGTCCGTAATCCAGCACCGGATGCATCAGCAGCGCAACCGGCGCACATGCCACCGACCGCACCAGTGGCGGATTCACCGTATACTGATGGAATGCGCCCATCTGCCAATGGGTCAACCCCGCTGCAAAGTGCCCAACCTCATCCCACGTTGGGCTGTCGCGATAACCCATCCAGGCGAGCAGTCCGGCGTGGCTCAGCAACAGCGAGATAATCGCGGCAACAGTTGCCTTTCTCCCAGGCGGGCGCCGATCCGGAGCCGCATGCGGGACAGTCTCACGCCTCTCTTCACAATTGCCTTCAATCAACCCGAGTGCCTTGCGACCTTGCCGCTCCCAGGTTGCGACCTTGTGCCTGTCCATCGCCATTTCCCTCACCGGCTCGTGCCCGCCGGCGTTCTCAGATATCGCCGCCATAGCACCACTCCCCCGGCTATCGCAAAGAGAAGCGAGATGCCAAGCAAGATCATCCGTCGCAGGGTCGAGCCGCTTCGCACGCCGGCCATCTGCCGGACTATGTCCTCCTCGGTTGCCACCACGACCTCTTTGCCGTTCCAGATCAGTGTCCCTCGCGGATTTCTGGGCACTCGGGCAACCAGCGTATCCGGCGGAACGTTCAGCGTGATCGGCTCGAACAGTCGGGGATCAATTGACCTATTGACCGATACCACCTCAATATCGAGATCTTGCTGTCGCACTTGTTTGCCGCCCATAGTGCCGACGTAATGCACCGTCTTCGGGAACCAGATGTCATCGCGAACATGCTGCACCGTGCACTGCACCGCATCGCTGTGCGGCCCTGTCAGGTCGCTCTTCCAAGTCTTTTCCATCCGCACGATGCTGTACCCGTACGAAGGAACGGCCCAATAGGCGACCTGCGACCCCGCCTTGGTGCTGAATGACACTTTCCAAGCTTGTTGACCTTCCCAGGTCACCTGCGCGGCCCTCAGGTCGATGCGCGCCGCGGACCCGACGAAGTACTCCAGGTTGATTTTGTGCCCCGCACGGTACCCGAGTGGATGAAACATCAGCTTCAGCGGCTCATGGGGATAGCAGTCAACCGAGCGCTGCACATCTGCCGCATCTTTCATCACCAGTGCATAGCCCTTCGAGTTTGGGAGCTTCTTGTCGCAGTACCAGTAATAGTGCTCATCTCCGAATATCTGCGTGGTCACAACATCGCCGTTCTTCTCCTCCTCCCGGACACGCAACGGGTCGAAATACGTGGTGAGCACCCAGTCTGTGCGTCGCCCCGTCTGATTGTCTATGTAGAAGTACTTTATTCGAAAGTGCCCCGTCGCGATCGCTCGGCGATGCGAAAGGATTGCCTCCTCAAGCTCCTTGATCTGACCCGGCACGGCAGCCGGTGGGTCCGCGGAACCACCGGCCGCCGCATGCAGGTCGGCAGCCAGCAACAGGCATACGCACAGCAACAGGCATGCACACCGAGCCAAGGTAGTCAGTGTCATAGGTTCACCCTTTGCGTCCAATGGCAATAAAGCCTCTCTGGCGGACCATTACGCGATCCACAAATACGCGCCATATGCCTCATCGCGCAGCCACATCACTGCGGCCGATTCCCGGAGACCGCCCCCGGGCTTGACAAGAGTCCAACTCAGCAGGCCTGGCTCCTGTACGTCTGCCTGTCTTCATAGCGAAAGGGCTCACCTTCTTCGGCTAGGCAGCCGAAGTCTTCGTCGTAATAGCACTCTCTTTCGGTCCAACATCTCAGCGGCGACCCGAACTTATAGGCGGCTTGTCCCTTAGAATATGAGGTCTCGAAGTCCTGCGTTTCCGCGTACTTCCCGTTGTTCGCACTGCAGCCGTTCTGACTGCGACCTTCACAAGGCTGCCTGGGTACGCATAGCACGGTGTTCGGCCCGGTGTCGGGACACGACCCGAACACCTCGCTGGCTACCACGAACCACGTGATCACTGGGATCGCCAGCACAGCACCCAGCACCGTCATGTGATACAAACGCTTTGGTCGACACATATCGAACCTCCGGTAAATGACCTCGCGGCAGTTCTTCAAGAGAACACCTCTCGAAGCCCTGCCGATTCTTCATCGCTTCTCTCGCTTCCTCAGAACATAGACGGGAACGCTGATCAGCTTCTCCGTTTTCCAGGTGGTCTCCAGATGCAGAGGAACAGACCCCTCGTTGTCCTGCCACTGCGACGAATCGAACGCCACATCGAACGTGAAGCCATCCTCGCCTCGCCGCACCTTAAACGCGCGGTGCTCGCACGCGATTTCCTTCACCTTCACACTCGGTTCGGCGGATATCACCCGGAACCGCTGGGTCTGGGAGCGCCCCATCGTGAATTCCATATCCGCCGGCTCAATGCTCACCACGGCGTCCACCTTCGCTCGCAGCACACAGGTCAGGGCCTGTTCTTCCCCCTGTTGCGCCTTGTAGATGATCCTGAAAAAGGAGACGAATTTGCCTCGCCGCCCGCGCGCATCCACCACGCAGGTGACGGCGACCGATTCATTCCGTCCGAGTGTTTTCTTCGGCAGCGTCACGTCGGTGCATCCGCAACTCTTTGTGATGCCAAGGAACTCGATCTCTCGCTTGGTCCTGTTCGTCACCTTGAACGTGTGCGTCAGCGTTCCCGGCTTCACCGTGCCGAAGTCGTGTTCCGCCGAATCGGCCACGAGTTCTCTGACCGCCAGCCGCCCAGCGCTGAGCGCCAGATACGAGAAGCAGATCGAAGCGCCCAGTGAGCCTACGATCAGGATGATTGGCACATACCGGCGCATCGACCGCTCTCCTTCCTCGCCCGCTTCTTCACCGCAGGTGAATCCCCACGACCAGCCCGTCGCGTAACTGAAGCACGGTCGGTACTTCCCCCGCCCACACCGCCGACGACCGCAGCGAGCCTAGAAAGCACCCCGGGAACCTCTTGCCCCTAGCCTCGGCTTGCACGATCCCCACATCAACCAGCGCCGTCCTCGCGGAATCCGCGCCTCCGCTCACTCCGCTCGGCGTTGCCACAGCCCCCTCCCACCTGGACATGAATCGTGCACACTTGCCGCAGTCATGGTCATACACGATGATCGTCCACGAGCCTTCGGCCATGCGCGAACCATCCTTGAAGACGACATGATCCAGAAGCGGGCATCTCCTCCCCGCCCAACCCCTTGGGTCCAGAACGACCGCTCGTGATGCAGCTCCCCCCAAGCCTTCCAAACCCAATCCCGGGACCGAATAGCCCATCATCCAAAAGGATAATGCCGGGGAAATCACCAGGAATGCGGACAATGCCAAGCTTAGGCGCATCGCAGACGACGACCCCGTATCCGCCTTCGGCCGCCATCGCCACAGCGCCGCCCCCATCCCTAGATCAAATGTCGCCGTAATCCCCGGATGAACCGGGACTCGTCCGAAACACCCGCACGTGGACTCGCCCCCGATCAGTCGCCACAGCGCCACTCCTGCAAACGCCGTCACCAACGCCAGGGCGGCTCGTCTGGCCCATATCCGGCAGACATCGCAGACAAGCCACCCTGCAAATAAGGGTAATAACATACTTGAGTAAGTAGGACGCCATGGGTACATTATCGTTTGTCGATGCTCAAGCTGCGCGCCTTGACAACTACTGGGCAAAGTGGACAAGGGACGAAGCGGGCGACATTTCACGGGAGCACCCGATGAAGGTATGGCAGACGGCACGTACGCAATACAAGGTGAGCGATTTCATCACTTGGCAGAGAGATGGATCGCTCATCTTGAGTCCGAAGTTCCAGCGGCGCCCCGTATGGAAGCCGGGCGCGAAATCCTATCTGCTTGATACTATCATAAGGGGGCTGCCGATTCCTATCATTTTTCTCCGCGAGCTACGGTCGGACCTGAAAACATTTAAGCCACAGCGGGAGGTTGTTGATGGGCAGCAGAGAATTCGTACATTGATATCGTTTGTTGCTCCGAACATTCTTCCGCATCGGACGGCACACGATGAATTTCAGATCAGTAAAGTACATAATAAGGAATATGGCGATAAGTCGTTCCGTGACTTGCCGGCCGAGATCCAGAATCAGATTTTGGACTACCAGTTCAGCGTTCATGTTTTTCCGTCCGATACCGGGGATTCAGAAATACTCCAGATATTTGCGAGAATGAACGCAACGGGCGTAAAGTTAAATGCGCAAGAACTGAGAAATGCTGAGTTCTTCGGAGAATATAAGACGCTTGCATATGCATTGGCGGCAGAGCAGCTTAAACGGTGGGAAGACTGGGATATTTTCAACGCAGACCACATCGCGCGTATGGCGGAAGTGGAATTGACCAGCGAGTTCATGGTTTTGATCTTGAAGGGCGTATCCGAAAAGCGCGCCAAGACAATCACAGATCCGTACAGGGATTATGACAAGACGTTTGACGCTGGGCCTGAGGTGGCCAAGCGATTTCGGCAGGTCTTTGAGGCGATCAATGAACTATTTGCGGCAGAGGCAGCGACAAGCTTTCACAGGCGGACACTCTTCTACGCGCTCTTTGGGGCGGTGTATGACTTGCAGTTTGGGCTTGAATCTCCATTAAAGCCCATGAAGGCAAAGCCGCTGATTCAAAAGGATATAGAACACATCAGAGCGGCAGGCAAGAAAATTGCAATTTCGCAAGCTCCAGATGACATCATGGCCGCCACGACCCGGCGAACATCTCATGTGCGTGAGCGCAAATCATTAATCGAATACGTGAAAGGGGGAAAATGATCGATGCCTCACGTAGCGTTAACGGCCTTTCACAAAAGGCTGCGTAATCTCGAAATTAGTCGCGTGAGAATCGAGAACTTGTACCTATCTCGCATTATCAGGCTCCGCGACGTACATGTGGTCTATGAAGCGTTGTTTTTGCGTGGCGTTGTCGGATTTGAAGGGTTCTGCGATGCGTTGTTCTCCGCGATCCTCGAAAAGAAGATTCGGTATAAGAGGTTCCGGGTCGCATTGCGCGTAACCGCCAAACCCGACGTGTTTCGAGAGGTGTTGTTGCAGGGGGATCGTTACCTAACGTGGCTTCCCTACCGTGAGACAGAAAAACGCGCCAACCTGTATTTAGAAGATGGCAGGCCGTTTACTGTCCTTGACGATGGCGAGAAATCGAAACTTAGCACTATCACCACTATTCGCAATGCCATTGCGCACGTCAGTGACTACGCACTCAATCAATTTACGAGACTCATTGAGAACAAAAACCTACCTCCAAGATGGCGGACACCGGCGGCATACCTTCGGGCACAACTCAGAAATCAGCCAGCACAAAATTACTTCCAAGTATATATGGCCGAACTTGGGGCCATGGCCGCGAAGATATGCGCATGACTACGCTACCGCTTTTTTCTCTTTGATGCCGTGCTGCGCGCACCTGCTACTGCGTGCTTCATCTTCTCCGTTTCCTTCTTTGGGACCGCGAGTATGCGTCTCCCAAAACCTTCCAACTTGCGCATGGCGTCTACTGCGTTCTCAACCTCGAAGTGGGCTGGGTGCTCTTTGGGATTTGGCATCGCTCCATTATAGCAAGTGCGGATCAATTAGGCAGGTTTGCGTTTGCCACGCCGCTGTCGTTGCTTGTTGGGTGCAACTCCAGATCGCCCGTCAGACCCTTGTACGTCAGCCGCTTGCCGGTCATGCCCCGCAGGGCCAGCCTGAACCGATCGCCATCTTCGACTTCTCGGTTGTTGAACCGGAAGCACTCGGAATCCAGATAGCGGAACAGATGGAACGGCTCGACAGAAATGTGCGTCCCTTTGATGCACCTTTTGAAGAGCGCCCAGAAGTTCTCCATTCCGTTCGTGTGAATGTTGCCGTTGACGTAGGCTTCCGCGTGATTGATGACGCCGTGAACGTATTCCGAGCTGATGCCAGTATAGCCAGCATGCTCATCCGTAAAGACCTCTGCGCCCGGCTCGACATTGTGACGGATGATCGGATGGAGAGTCTCTTTCCGCGTGTCCGGAATAACGGTCGCCCGAACTTGACTGCACTTTTTGCCGCCATGCCGCTCCAGCAGACCCATCACAACCGTTTTGCCGCTGCCGCCGGTTCCGGTGATTACCTTGTCCCGTCGGCTCTTGTGCATGTTGCGGGCCAGTCCGCCGATGAACGTTTCATCGACTTCTACGCCCGCGCCGCCTGCGCCGCCGATCTTGACGGAGCCTTCCGACTGCATGGCAAGCCGGATGCGATGTTGCATAAACCAAGCGGACTTCTGGGTGATACCGAGAGCCCGATGGATTTCGTAACTGCTGATGGAATTCTTGGCGTTTGCCTCAAGCCAGAACGCTACGGCCCATTTATCCAGTCCGAGCGGGCTGTCTTCCATGATCGTTCCAACCTTCACGGTAAACTGGCGGCGGGGATGCTTGTTCTTGCACTCCCAACGGCGGTATTTGGCGAGGAACTTCACGTCTATACTGTCGCAAGCCGGGCATCGGACAACGCCATCGGGCCAACGCATCTTCGTGAAGAACGCATGGGCAACGTCAAGATCGGAAAAGTAGCGAACGGATTCGAGGAGGGTTTTCGGGTAGTTGTGTTCGGTGTTCATGCCCGAATTATGACACAAGGCGTTCACTTAGTCAAGTATATTATTACCCAAATAAGAGCTCAAAGTGGACCAGCAGCGTCTTAATCCAGAGCGCCCCGCGCAGTCCAACTTGCGTCGCCAAATCCGTCGCCGCCTGCTGACTTTTCAGCATCCCCGCGACAATCAGAACCGCTGCAAACACAAGGCGCACAGCGTCGTATTCCCGGCCCGCGACCTGCGGGATGATTGCTGCTCCCCGGGCCTGAAGAACCGGCCAGTCGCACATGCTACATGCGGCGCGGTTTCCCAATCCGCATGGTACGCCTGGCCCGCCACCTGCGCGCACAGCACACATACGCACCCATCGACATCAATTGACTGCCTCGCGAGGAGCAACCTGATACCCCGCGCGTCCCGACCCAGAGAAAGCACCGAACACCAAATCGATCAGCGAACATATCCCTCAAGCAAGCGTATGTCAAGGTGAATAGCAAGCAAAAAAACAAAGTTGAGCTCGCCTGGCCGCAGAGCTTGCCCCCAGCTTCAACTCCGCGCCTCAGACACGAGAACCGCCCTCTTCTCCGCCGCCATGCCCCCCCCGCATACCACCATCGCCACACACATCGCATACCCAAATACCTTCGTCTTTATCAATGATCTCATACCAATACCTCGCCGCCCCACCAATCACTTTGCAGGATTCGTCGCCGGCCGCGTTGTGGCCACCACCGGCGGCGCCGCCGCCGCCATCGAATCCAGCACCTGCAACAACTCACTCTCGTCCACCTTGCCAGAGTGGTCCTTGTCCGCACCATCAAATGCCCGATCCGCCGCGGACAACATCTGCTCCAGCGTCACCCGCCCACTCGTCTCCACACCCACTGCCCGTATAACGATGCTCGCCCAGAGCGCCGCCGACTCCCCAGGCCGGTTCGCAACCCGCCGCTCGCCACGGTCGTTCCGCCGCTGCGCCTGAACCTGCTGCAGCCCTCGCACAAACGCCTGCGTCAGCTTCGCCTCATCCAGCCAATTCTGACGCGATGTGTCCGCATCCGCGAAAAACCCGCGAATCGCCCCCTTCAACTCCGCCCGAGTCAGCTTGCTGTCATAATCACCATCCGAACCACGCATCACGACCGCGGCAGTCGCAGCAAGGTTGCCATACGACGCATTCGCGCGCAATCCGCCAGCCGGCGGAATCGGCGGCCGGTGATACCCCGGCACAAAGCCCTCCGTCTCCCCCGCCAGTTGCGCATTCAGCGATTCGATCCGCGCCGTCACAAATGCCTTCAGCCCAATCGCCGAACCACCGTTCCAACCCGTCTGCGACGCAACGGGCCGCGGCGGAATCCTCACCGCCCGCGTTGTCGGCTGCGTCGTCGCATACTTCGCCTTCCACGCCTCCTCTGCCATCGCGTCCGCCTTCGCAATCGCCCCCTGCATCACATCGATGCGCGCGAAAAACTTCTCGGCATTGAAAAACGTCCCCATGAACCCCTTGATGTGCCCGCGGTACATCGCGTTGTACTGCGGTATCGCCAACAAGCGGTCGATCAACTTCATCTCCCCCGAATGTGGCCGCATGATGCTCAGGTGCAGATGCTGACCCACTGTCGCGGCCGATGTAAAATTCGCAAACGACAAATTCATGTCCCACGGCATCATGTAAAAACGATTGTCCTCCGGATTCAAATACATGTAGAAGTTATGCCCCGTGAACAGAAACGTATCCAGATTCGACAACATCACGTCCCCCGCCAGCAAACGCAGAAACTCGTCAATGTTCAGATACCCCCCGATCTGCCGACCAAACGTCTCATCGGCCGCATAATTCACCAGCCTGGTGAACTCGATCGTCCGCTTCGCGGCCTCCGGCGTCGGCTCCGACCGTGGATTGTACCGCGATTCATACGCACCCCATTGCTCCCCCATGTACGGCAGCCCACGGATCGACCACGGCTTCAGCAGCATCCCCTTGGCCGACCCGAAATGATTCTTCAGAAACGCCTTCGTATCAATGTCCTCGATCAGCGTGTACACCCCGATGTACTCCCGATCCAGTCGCCCCTCGATACTCAGATACACCATCGCCAACGTCGTCCGCGGCGCCGGCACACCCAGCTTCCGAAACACCTCATACGCCAGCGTCTCCCGCAGCATTGATGGGTCATACGCATTATTGTTCAGAAAGAAACTGGTCAGACCCTGAAACTTCTGCCCTTCCACAAACCGATTGAAATCCACCTTGTATGGCCGCTTGAACCCCGATGCGCTCCCGCTGTACGAAGAGTTGCCCCGCAGCCGAAAACCAACGTCCTTCAATGACTCGCCATCGCACGCGAACTCAGCCTTGGCGTACGCAAACTCATAGCCGTAGAAGTTCGGCGGAAGCCGCTCGCCCTCGCGGTGCTGCGCCGGCTGCGGGTGCGCCGTCATCACCGGCTTCGTGGTGGGCTGCGTGGTCGGCCTCGCCATCGCGCTGGCATCCAGCCGCTGCAGAGTCTGCTTCCGCGTCGGCTGCATCCGGAACCACTGCTGCTGCGTGATCCGAACCTGGATCGTGTGGACCCGATCCGCCGTCCAGAACTCGCCCGCCTTCGGGCTCTGTTCACGAGCCGCCCCCCCCACCCCGCTGCCGCTCAGCGCGCTCACGCCGAAAATCAGAATCCCTATCGTACGCCGCATCTGCATCGCTCCCAATCTCATGATCCGCATCAAGGCTCCGTCCTCCAGGCACCCGCTTCAGCGAGCATGCCACCTATAGAACACGCTCCGCCATCAGGTCTTACACCCATGCGTCGGGTTTGTTTCGACCTTCTCCAAGTTCTTCGAAACAAAGGGGTCACTCCTCATTATTCCCAATAAAGGGGTCACTCCTCATTACGCCCAACCCGCTGTCGCCTCCGCCACCCTCACCGCCAAAAAAAACGCTGGATCACCGTCGGCTGATATGCCCCCTTCAACTCATCCCGACGAGCACCGTCCCCGCCGCAATGAGCACCACGCCCATCCATGCGCGCACCGTCAGCCTCTCCTTGAGAATCAGGCATGCCCCGATCACCAGCAAGAGCGGGCTCAGCCCCTCGAACGGGTACACGTAACTAAGGGCAAGCTTCTGAAACAAACCGAGCCACAGAAAGAACCACACCGTCAGGAGCACGATCCCCGCCGCCAGGTTCCCCGCGATCGCAGCCCTGGGCTTGCGAACCTCGTTCGTCTTGTTCATCCCGTGCTTCAAAAAGATTTGCCCCGCCACCAGCGCCACCTGCGACACAAGGATCAGGATCAGCAATTGAAGCTTCACAACGCCTCCTCCGCCCGCGTAAATCGGTCAGCAATCAGCCAGATCCCGCCGATGATCATCGCAATCCCGCCCCATCGGAGCGGGCCTATGGCTTCATGCAAAAAAAACCACGCGCCCAACGGCACAAGAACCTGCGCAATACTGGCCAGCGAAAATGCGATGCTCACCGGCATCACTCGCAAGACATACAGCCAGTTGACAAAGCCCCCAATGTGGAACGCGATCCCGGCCCAGATCCACCACGATCCCAGCGCCGTTACACCGAACACCTCCAGCCACCGCGGCGCCGGAATGTCTGCCGTCGCGTCCGCGGCAACCTTCATCAGCAACTGCCCCGTCGCCACTAGAACGCCGTTCAAAGCAAGCTGAAGATAAGGGTTCAGGAACCACGACCAGCCCCCACGGGATCGAATGCCGGCCGCCGGGTTGGTGTCGGGATCGCTCATCGTTGCTTCCAGGTGCAGCCCGTCATCATCGCACGCGCCGCGAGTTGGAGACTACCCCAGCTTTGTCCGCAGGTGCGTGATGCCGCTCCAGCCGCCGAATCAGCAACGGCCGCAGCACCAGGATCGTCGCCAGGTAAATACACGCACTCCCCAACGCCATCACCAGCCCCAAACTCTTGAGGCCTTGATGATGGCCCAATGCCCAGAAGAATGCGAAGCTGCTCGAGGTGACAAAAGCACACAGGAACAACGCGCGATCGCTCACATCCCAGAACTCCCAGACCCGCCGGTGATCATGCAACGCCTCGCGGTAGCGGTGCATCATGAACACGCCATATTCATGCGCCGCGCCAATGAGAATCGGCAGCCCGAAGAAATTGGCGAAGTTCCAACTGATTCCGAACAGCCCCATGAGCGCCACGAGCATCGGCAGCCCAAGCGCCAGAACGCTGATCGCGCCAAGCGTCTGCCCAAGTCGCCGCAGATCGATCAACACCAGCACGAAAATGAGCACGAACGCGTACACAGTCGCTCTGTAAAACGCGCGCTCAACGCCGGCAGTCGAGTAGTGAATATTGGGCGCGATCCCCGTGACCGGCGGGCTGTTGGGAACCTGCGCAACCCGATCTTCAATCTCCTTGACGAAGCTGGCCAGCCGGCTGCGGTCCCACAGATCGTACTTAGGGTTGATGTACAGTGCGTACGTGCCGTCCGCGCTGACGTACCGGCTGCGGAGTTCGCTGGGGAGCCCAGCCAGGTTCAGCGGTGGAGGGGTAAGCTGGGCGAGGATCTTGCGGAGCTGCTCACCAAAAATCCGCTGCCACGCAGAGAGGCGCTCCCCCGTTGCTTCCTTCTGCGGTCCGCCTTCCGCCGCCAGGAGGCTCGCAAGCTCGCGGAAAGACGTGACGGTCGCGGCGGCGGGGCCGGAAGCCTGTTTCTCAATCAGATCGGCAAGCACCCTCGCTTTGGCCTGCAGCCGGTCCAGATCGCCGGGCTTGATGGGCGGCTGCTCCGCCCACTCAACCTTAAGCAGATCGTTCTTGTGCTGCTGCAGCCACTCGTAGTTGTCGGACGCGATGAGAATGCTATCCGTACTGGCCACAGCCGAAGCGCCCGCGAGCGAATCGCGGACTCTGCGGAGCATCTCCAGATCCGGCGACAGCACGACGGCCGACCAGGTTTGCAGCTTGCGGATCAGTTGCACGGATTCCAGGTTGGCCGCCTGCAAGTCAAGGAGGCTCGGGTTGAAATGCGCGCGGCTCATGAACGGAACACCCGCCGCGATGGCCGCCATCCAGATGCAAGGCAGGATGAGCCGCCATTTGCCGAAACGCCAAAGCCTAAGTCGGCCGCCGTAGCGATCCGCGGGGGCCACAGACTTGACCTTGGCAGGAAATAGCGTCAGCATCGCCGGCAGCACCGTATGCCCGGCCAGCAGACACAACAGAAGCCCGCCGCCGGCGATGATGCCCAGCTCCGCGGCACCACGGAAATCAGTGAAGAAGGAAACAAAAAAAGCACCCGCCGCACCCAGGCAGGCCGTCACCACCGGCGGACTCACATAATGAAACACACGCGCCCAAACCGCGCGAGCGCGAACATAACGGCGGGCCTCACGCTGGTACGCCATCAAGATTTGGATCAGGTAATCCATTCCGATGCCGATCAACGCGATCAGGAAAACAATCGACAGCAGGTTCAGCTCGCCCAGTGAAACCGTCGCCCACCCAAATGCCCACCCAATCGCGATGGCAAGCGTCAGCTCCGCCACCAATGCGATCCAGAACGAGCGGAACATGATCACCAGCCCGATGAAGATTACGATCAGCGCGACAACCTCCGCCCGGTGAGAATCGCGGTCCGTGCTGCGCATCTCATCCGCATCCAGAGCCGGACGGCCGGTGATCCCCACTTTGAATTCCGGAAACGGCCTCGCTTCCTCGCGGCAGGCGGCGCGGATGGCGTCAACGATGCGGCACCTGGCGGTCAACGTCGTGAAATCCTCACGCGGATAAACGCGCACGAGCATCAGCCCGCGGCTAGGGTCGGTCTCATCGGTCGTGTAGTAGTATCCAAGCCGCGATGGGTCGGCGGCATCCAGCGCAGCCAAGTCGGGAATCTGCTTGCCCACTCGCAGCCGCTCGTTGGGGTGCTTCAGGGTTTGGAGCAGTGAGCTGGCGATGAGGTCCGCGAACTGAAGTGTCTGCGCATCTTGCTTCTGTGTCGCCAGAGCGGTGATCAGGCGTTCGATCGGCGTTGGACCCAGCAATCCCGTGAGCATGTCCGGCTTTTCGCCAAAGAGCTTCACCAAAGGAACGAATTGCCCGGCCTCTTCAAGGGTCTGTTTCAGGCGGCCCGGTTCTTCGAACAGGATTCCCTGCGCGCCGAGCTGGTCGAGCGGAATACCGGTCTCAACGGACTTGACGTACTTGGGCATGGCGCGGAGGCGACCGGCGATCCGATCGGCCAACGCCGTCCAGCGCACCACGGGTGGAAAAACGCGCGGCCTCGCGCGTTCGACGATCACATACATCGCTTCGTTCTCCGGAAACTTGGCGATGAACTCAAGATAGTTGCGGAAGAACGGCACCTGCGATGAAAAAAGCTTGTTCTGGTCCGTCGAGAGCGTCAGGCCGTTCAGCGCGATGCTCACGCAGCCAACCAGCACGATGCCGGCTGTCCCCAACGTCAGTTTTGGATGCGTTACCACGGCGAGGACGGTCTTTTGGATCTGTCGGTGAATAAATCCCACGGTCCGAACCTGCTTCCTGATCTCTATCTTCTATGCTCGGATTGCCCTTTTCGCCAGACCAAACACGGTGTCCCACGCAGCGCCGGGGAAACGCTGCAGATCTTTGAGCACCTCATCCAGAGCGCCCAGGAACCAGTCGAGGTCTTCACGAGTGATCGTCAGCGGCGGAAGGAACTTGATGACCTCGGTATGGTAGCCGGCGACCTGGCTGAGGATGTGGTGCTTGTGAAGCAAGGGGATGATAATCATCTGCCCGAACACGCCCGCATTGAGCTTGTGCAGCATGTCCCACGCCATTTTCAGCTTGAACGAATTCTCCGGCCGGGCGAAGTCAAGCCCGAACATCAGCCCTTTGCCACGGATGTCCGAGACGAATGGGCAAGACTGCGTGATGCCCTTGAGCTTCTCCATGACGTATCGCCCCATTTCCGCGGCATTCTCGACGATGTGCTCGTCTTCCATCACATACAAGCTGGCCAGCGCCGCCGCCATCGCCATATCGTTCTGGCCGAACGTGTTCGAATGAATCACGCAGTGTTCCATGGAATCAAAAACGCAGTCCATGACCCGAGGCCGAGTGATCGTGGCGCCCACCGGCACATAGCCGCCGGAAAGAGCCTTCGAAACGCACAGAATATCCGGCTCGACATTCGGCCAATGCTGATAGCAGAACCATTTCCCGGTCCGCCCAAGCCCCGACTGAACCTCATCCAGAACCAGCAGCGTTCCAGACTTCCGGCACAGACGCTGCGCTTCTTCAAGGTAGCCGTCCTGCACCACTTCGCACGATTTCCCCTGCACAGGCTCCACGATGAACGCCGCCGCCTGCTTATCGCTCAGCGCGGCTTCAAGAGCAACGAGGTTGTTGAACGGCACACGCTGTGTGCCCGGCAGCAGTGTCCCAAATCGTTCCCGGAAAAAGTCGGCGCCGTTCAGCGCCAGCGACCCCGTCGTCAGGCCATGAAAGGCATGCTCGCAGTAGACGATTCTCTCGCGCCCGGTCGCGCAGCGAGAGAACTTGATCGCCGCCTCGACCGATTCCGTCCCGCTGTTCGTGAAAAACACACGCGACAGGTCGGCCGACGTGTGCCGGGTGAGCGCTTCGGCCGCGAGCCCAGCCAGCAAGCTGCAATCCATCCGCACGAGGTTGGGCGAGTCGGTGCCAATCAACTGCTGGAGGATGGCCTTGATCTTCGGATGGTGTCGGCCCAGCGCGAACACGCCCCATCCAGTCAGCAGGTCAAGGTATTTATTCCCCTCACCGTCCCAAAGGTAACAGCCTTCTCCACGCACATACCCCTTGTCAAAGCCGATCGTCCGCAGCATCTTCACGAACGCGGAATTGATGTGCTCGGTGTGCAAATCATATTGACGGCCTCGGTTCTGCTCCAGCCATGCCAGGAATTCTTTGTGCATTCTTCTCTGCCTTGAAGTTCACCTGCCCCCAGCCAACACGCTACGGGCTTTCGGCTATTGTAACCGGTCGGCCAGCTTTGAAGGAATCGCCGAGAATAAAAGAGACCCCCGGCTCCGGAGGGCACAGAACCACCGGTCAGGAGGGACACCATTACAGCACCCCTATACTATCATATTGTTGTCCGCGAACGAAGGCAAAGGCCGGGGTTCTTCCCCGGCGGGGGTGCTGTCCCTACGATAGGAGCGGTGCCTGACCTATCGTCCATCTTCGAACGCCGCGTCGATTTCTCGCCCGCGGCAGAACTGGAAGCGCTCCTGAAGGACATCCCAGCCAAGTGGGTGGTCTACCTCTTCTGTGACCAGCAGGATCAGCCCGTCCAGTTGCTGTGCGTGAAGAACCTGCGCTACAGCCTGAAACGCCGCCTGTCCGGAAACCAACAACTCGGCCCATCAAAACGCGTGAGCTACCGCGAACTGGTCCGGCGGATCTATTGGCGACGCGTCGACAGCGCATTCGAGGCGGATTGGGTTTACCTCGAGGCGGCCAGGCAGATCTTTCCGCAGACCCACCAGGCGATGGTCGGGTTTCGGCCGGCCTGGTTTATCCACCTGAACCCCCAGGCGAATTTCCCCCGGTATACCAAGACCACGGACCTGACCAGCAAAGCCGGACTGCTGATTGGGCCGGTCGAGGACAAAAACGCGGCGCAACGCCTGATCGAGCTGGCGGAAGACTGTTTTGACCTCTGCCGCTATTACAACATCTTAGTACAGACGCCGCACGGGAAGGCGTGTGCTTACAAGGAGATGGCCAGGTGCCCGGCTCCGTGCGATGGGTCCATCTCGATCACGCAATACCAGGAAATGGTCGCCCGCAGCGCCCAGGCGATCGTGGACCCGCCATATTATGTCGCCGAACAGACCCGACGAATGCACGAGGCCGCGGCGGGCTTGGCGTTCGAGGCCGCCAAGAAAATCAAGGCCCGCATCGACCACGCTCAACAGTTCGGACGCGGCCCCTTCCGCCACGCCAGGACCTTCGACGATTTCGCCTTCCTCGCCCTCCAACGCGGACCATCGAAGGCAACCGCCAAGCTGTTCTTGATCGTGCAGGGGGCAATTCAGCAGGTGGCTTGTTTGACCGCCGAGCCTGTCCAGCCGGCGGAGCTGCTTTGCGACCTCTTGCGACGGGCGAAGGAGTTGCGCGAACTCAAACCGTCCGCCGCCGACGCACAACGCGTCGCGCTGGTGTCCAACCACCTGTTCGCCCCCAAGCAGTCCCACGGAGTCCTTCTGAGATTGGACTCGATCGATGAAGAATCTCTCGCCAAGGCCTTTCGCGATCTGCGCAACCAGAAAGAGCCCGAAGAAACAGACGCCGAAGGTATCGTCAAGGAATTGCAGGCGATCTGACGGGCGAATTGCCCGCGAAGAACACCTTGGGGGGCGTGCCGGAGCAACTGCCCAGTCATTTGTCCGGTTTCGGGGGGTGGCGTACATTGCTATCGAGGGTGGTGGCCGGAGATGACGCTATGAACGATGCAGAATTGCTGCAGGCGTATGCGAACGAACGATCGGAGAGTGCCTTCCGGGCGATCGTGGAGCGATATCTGAGACTCGTGTATGGGGCCTGCTGGAGGCAACTGGGGGATCGGCACTTGGCAGAGGATGCGACGCAGGGGGTGTTCGTGCTGCTGAGCCAGAGGGCGGGGAAGCTGCAGCAGCGGCGGGTAGCGGGCTGGTTGCTCACGGTGTCGCGGTACGTGTGCGCGAATATCCGCAAGACCCAGATACGCCGGGAACGCCGGGAGCAGGTGGTGGCTATGCGACAACAGCATGACGCAGAAAACACGAATCCTCAAATCCTCGCCATGCTCGATGAAGGTTTGGGGCAATTGAGCGATGCCGATCGTGAAGCGTTGGTCCTCCGCTATCTCCAGGAACAGCCCCTGCGTGACGTCGGCCAATCGCTCGGCGTGTCCGAAGAAGCCGCCCGCAAACGCGTAGACCGCGGACTGGGAAGACTCCGCAAGTGGTTCGGACGCCGCGGGATCCAGACCTCCGCGGTCGCCCTGGCCGCCGTCCTCTCCGAACAGGAAAGCGCATCCGGCCTGACCGCCTCCACACAGGCCGCCATCACCGAGAACATCGTCCGCGCCTGCCATGTGAGTGCGCCGGGTGGTTCTATGGTCGTTGGTCTCGGCCTGGCGAAAGGAATCAAAACCATGATGCTCCTGGCAAAGCTCAAAATCGCGGCAATGGTTCTGGCGGCTGTCCTGGCCAGCGGCGGCGCAAGCTGGCTGGTTATGACGCAGGTGCGGGCGAAGACAGACACGCCGAAAGCAGTAGCCCCCGCGACACAGCCGGCCACCCCCACCACCCAAGCTTTGGCCGTCGATCTCAGCACCCCGGAGAAGGTGCTGGATTCCCTGATCAAGGCGCTGAAGGAACTCGATCGCGATAGAACCTACCAATGCCTGGGAGTCGATCCCAAACGCAAGCCCATGCCCACCGATGGCTCCATCGCCGTCAACTTCGCCCAAATCCGCCTCGTCAACGCTGCCGTCAACGCCTTCGGACCCGTCGGCGAAGAAGCACGCGACTTCGTCACCCTCGATATGGCCGTCGAACTGCTCAAAGACCTCATGGGAATCCTCGGCAATAGCATTGTCATCGAGGATAACTCCGCCGTCCTCGTCATCAACCTGCCGGAGGTGGCAATGCAACTGCTCCCTGGCGACATCAACGCCCGTGCGAAGCAGTGGCAAAACGGAATGCTCCGCTTCCGTAAAATCAATGACAAGTGGGTCTTCGACTACGATCGCTCCGTCCGAACCACCATCGTCCTCTTCGGACCGGGACGCGACCCGCTGGCCATCAAAGACCCCGCCAGCCAGGCGCAGTTCCTCATCCAAATGGCCGACGCAAGACAGCAGACCGCCGACGAAATCGAGTCAGGCGCCTTCAAATCCTGGGAACAGGCCAAGCGGAAACTCTACGATCGCATCCAAGCCATCTTCGACAAGCACGGCCAGGGAATCAAAGGCTGTTCCATCAACGCATGGCCAATCTCCGATGCCGAAGCGGAAAAGATGTGAACCCTCAACCACTCGACTCTGTCTACCGCTCGACCACGACTTCCCGATCCATCGGCCCCCGCTGTTTCCGAACCGCCACGGCCTCTTCATAAACCCGCATCATCTGCTCGTAATTCCGGCTTCCGGTGTATTTCGCCTCGAACTCCGCTCTCGCCTCGCGCCGCATCTTCGCCAGGCGCTCCGCATCACCCAACATCGCCTCCACCTGCCCCGCCAAATCGTCCGCATCACCAGGCCCAAACAGCAGCCCCGTCCGCCCATGTTCCACCAACTCCGCCAACGCCCCCAGCCGCGACGCGATCACCGGCGTCCCCTTCGCAAACGCCTCCGCAACCACCCGCCCAAATGTCTCATAACACTCCGATGGCGCCACCAGAAAACTCGCTTTCCCGATGATTCTCATGACCTCCGCCGCCGGCTTCCGGCCCAGCCATTCGATTTGTCCGCCCTGCGCCGCGTTGCGCACCAAGGCCACCATCGGCCCATCGCCAACAATCTTCAGCCCGATCCCCGTCTTCAATTTCGCCCACGCCTTCAGCAGTGTCGCCAACCCCTTCTCCCTCGCCAGCCGCCCCACAAACACCGCATACCCCCCGCTCCCGTCCCCAACTCCAGGGTCCGGATTCACTAAATGCCGCTTCGTCGCGATCTGCTCCGCCGGCAATCCCCCCTCGATCAGTTTCGCTCGGGCAAACCCCGATGGCGCAATATACCGGTCCACCTTTCCCTTCCACGTCCCCAACGCCCAATGAACCGCCGTCGTCATCGCCAACACCGCGCTGGCCGACCGGCTCCCGCGATAGCACCCATGGTACACCCCTTGCCACGCCACCGCCTTCCCCACACATTCCTCGCATATCCGCCCGTCCCGCAACAGCACAGGGTTCACGCACAGCAGCCGAAAATTGTGCAGCGTCTGCACCACCGCCGCTCCCGCCGCCCTTGCCGCCCCATATGCCGCCGGCGATATCAACGGAAATGTATTATGAAAGTGCACCACATCCGCCCGATGCCGCCGCACCAACTCCCCAAGCTCCGTTCGCACCCGCCCATTCCATACCGTCGCTTTCGCAAGCGACCACCGCCCCATCTCCCTTACCTCATTGTTGTGCAGCTTATACCGCACCACATCGTGCCCCTCCGATTCCAGCAGATCCGCCTCTGCCTCGTAAACCTGATCCTCGCCCCCAGGCTGCTGGTAATACGTATGCGCGATGATGATTCTCAGTTTCATTCAAAACCCCCGAGTGGTGCCTGCCAAACTCGACCGCACCGCCACTATACCCCCCAAAAACCCTCAGAACCAGTGCCACCCATCGCGCCCATAAAGCCGGCCTGCGGACGCCCAATCGAGCGCCCGCAGGCCGTCTGGAAAGACCCGTCTCAGGCCTGCAAAAGTCCATGCACCGGCCGCGAAACGGCCCTCGGAGCCGCGCGCACTGTCGGTTTCGATGCGAACGACGCGGAAAACGACTCTTCCAAGTTGTACCCCGCCTCGCCGTGCTGCGTCAGGTCCAGACCCTCATACTCGTCGGCCTCGCTAACACGCAGCCCCGTCACCAGGTCAACGACCTTCAACAGAACCAGCGAACCGATTACCGCCAGGCACCACGCGATCGCCGTGGCTATCAACTGATGCATGAGCTGCGTGACGTTGCCTTCCACCAGCCCCGACTTGCCATTGATCGCCGCCACCGCAAACACCCCCGTCAATATCGCGCCCAACGTACCCCCAACACCGTGCACCCCGAACGCATCCAGCGAATCATCGTATCCCAGGACCTGCTTCACCGTCGTCGCCGCAACGAAGCAGAACACGCCGCCTGACAATCCCATGATGATCGCATACATCGGCGTCGTGAACCCCGACGCCGGCGTAATCACAACCAATCCCGCAACAGCTCCCGAAATCGCGCCCAGCACTGTTGG
>JAPLNB010000178.1 GCA_026693085.1 Planctomycetota bacterium
TCCACCAGCGTGTTGTCATTATTGGCCATGAACTCGCTGATGTACGGGTCCGTCGCCAGCATCAGCCGCGATTCCATCGGCTCAATCAACCGCCCCCCGCCCCTCGCGCAGATCCCCGCCGCCAATGCATCCCGAACAGCCGATCCTGCCGCCAAACCCCACCCGGGCTTACCGTGGGAACAAACGCTCCGCGCAAACGTCCCCTTAGACCGTTTCCAAAGCCCTCGAAACATGTGCCCTCCTCCGCAGGCCGGACCCATTATAAATATCCATCTCTTGCTAGTTCGGTCGCGGAATGTATAACCTTCGCCTGTGTGGATCAGACCCGCAGCTCGACAAGCCCCGTCGGGGCTATCTGCATTCACCAGTATACATCCAAACCAAGCTGGGTCAATATTTTGCAGGACTCCAAGCCACCCCCCATCCAGCCCGGTTTAATCCCCAATCCCCACCTCCGCCAGATACGCCAGATACGCCAGAAACCCAGGCTCAGTCTCGCCGCCGCCGCCTCCCCAAGAACATCGCCGCCGCCGCAAGCACCAGCAGCCCCCCAGGCTCAGGCGTTGACACCGCAAAATACGACAAGTTGCTCGTCCGCCCCGAAATCAGCTTCTGTACGCGGTCCAGATTGAACGAATCCGACACAACCTCCCAATGCCCACCTTCATACCGCCACAGCTTCAGCTTCGACTCGTCCAGCCCCAGCTTCGCCACCATCGTCGTGTCATACCGAACCGTCAGCCCAACCTGGTCATACGCCACACCCGTCCCGCCAAATTCCCACACCCCCACAAAATGATGCCCCGTCGGCAGGGTCGGCACATCCGGCCGATCAACGGACAGCAACGCAACATCCACCAACCCCGGCTTCACCACGTTCCCGAAACCGATCTGCACGCTGTTGATCAAATCCAGATACGGATCGCCCGCCGTATCACCCCACGTATACCTCCCGGGACCGCTGGCAACACTGATCGGCGGCAACGTCAGTTTACCGCCATCTTGTGCAAACCACCCATTCACCCCGACCCCAATCGGACTCGACATCGTGTGCACGATCTGATTCACCTGCGATAGGTCCAGCGTCTGCGAACTGCCCAAACCATCCGCAATCACCTGCCCGCTCTGATCGAAAATGTTCGTGTTCTCCACCACGCCCCACCCACGCAATATCGTCGGCGGACCAATCCGAACCCCCCTCAGCGGAATCCCCCGTATTCCCACCAGCTCCCGATCCACCGTCACCGGCTGCGCGCCGGCGAGACCCGTCCCCGACGACTGCCCAGCGTTATACGTGAAAAATGCGTCTGTGCCGCTATTGGTCTTGGGGAAAATGTACAAGCTATTCGTCACGGTTGCCGCATCCAGATACCCTAGAGCAGCACCCGTATCCGCCGCGGAGAAATGGGACTCCGTCCCACTTGTGATAGCGACGTCAACGTTCGCCTGCCCCGCATTCGACGTCGTCCCCGAGTTGTCCCCCTCCGGCACCACGACCCTCGCACTCGACGGGAACAACACCACATCCCGCCACCGATCCCGGCTGGCCACCGCACCAATTGCATCAACCCCGCCAGATGCCGGCGGATTCTTCACCCCCGGCGGCAGTTCCGCCGGCCCAATCTGCTGCACATACGCGCCACCGCCCGATGAACGCTCCGGCACAATGCCCCCCGTCGCCGGCTTCACCGGCTCCGGCCCAGGCCCCACCGGCCGATTCGTCGCCTCCACCGTCGCCGGCGACAACGGCCGATACTCCACAACCTTCCCCGTGTTCGTGTTCGTATTCGTGTTTGGCACCGGCGACCCCGCCCCAGGCAACACCCCCGCAACCGCGCTCCGAAACCCACTCGACCCAATCGCCGCCGGAACACGCACCGGCCCACCCGCAGGCTGCGCTGCCGATATATCCGCCAAGCCCAGCTTCATCCCATTCCCGATCACCATCTCCCGATCACTGTCCACCAACCCTCGACCCCCAACCGTCACCACTTCTTGCCCCCCGCCGCTCCGACCCGGGAACAGATACGGCGTCACCCCGCCATTCAAATCACTCAACAGCGGCCCGCTCCATTCCGGCCAGTTCAGACTGCCGTAAACCCACTCAACCTTCCCACCGTGAATATTGAACCCGGAACCTCCACCCTCCAACACGCCCCCAGCCTTAACCTCTGTCGCTGCCAAACCCGACCTCGCCGCATCCGTTTTCCCCGCCGGCGTCGCATTGCTATACGATGGCCGCAGCAACGGCTGCAACAACGGCCACAGCCGGCTCCCAAAATCCATCGGCGACGTCCATCGCAATTCCGCAGGCCCCGCCCTCGCCACCACCTCCGCACCCGCCGCCACCAACGTCCCCGCCAACAGCAATCCCACCCCAACCGCCTTGAGTTTCGCATACAACGCCATCTGGATCGCCCGCCGAACCATCCCCACCACGTTCGCCGAGATCAACCCCACCCCCAACTCCCGACCCGCCGCCAGCCGCGTCGCCGCCTCGCTCGTCGACGCCACCAGCGTATCCGTCACCGCCATGCACACGCTGTACGCCATCGCCCCCGCCAACGCCCCGTCCCGCAACGTCACCCCACGCTCCGCCAGCCGCGTCCTCAGCTTCGCTCGACCCCGGTGCAGCCTCGCTCCCAACGTCCCGGACTTGCACTGCAATTCCGCCGCCATCGCCTCCCGGCTCAACCCTCCAAAATAATGCAAAATCAGCGGCAATCGATACTTCGCCGGAAGATTGTTCAACTCCTCGCTCAGCACCGACTTCAGCTCTTCCCGCTGCAGCGGCACCGTGCCATCGTCCCCATTGTGATTGTGATTGCGGTCGGCCATCATCCCGTGCCGCTCCTCACGCTTCTGCCGACGCTTCCTCGACTTACGCAAATCCAACGACAGCCTCTTCGCCACCTGTTGCAGCCACGGCCCAAGGCTCCGGATCTCCTTCGCCGTCTTCGCCTGCACCGCCAGCGTCAAGAACACCGCCTGCGTCGCATCTTCCGCATCATGAGCATTCTTCGTGACTTGCATGCAGACGTGATACACCATCCCCGCATATCGGCGTACAATCTCCTCGAACGGCTCCTGCCGCCCGGTGATCCGGAACTCGAGCAGTAGTTCCTGTGCGCCTTTCGGCGTACAAACTTGAGTGCTCTCCAAGCAAGCCTCCACAGACTGTATCATTACCTACAAGACGCCGCCCGCCGCCAAATCGTTGCACCTTTCCGCCAAATTCCTCCCAACCCTCACCAATCCCCCGCCCAAGCGACACCCTCACCAACCCACCGCCCAAGCGCACTCAAGTATACCCCCATTTCCCCCCTCAGCCACTAAATCCGACCCTCCCATATCTTCGGGGGTGTACCCAAAGTTCCGGCCTGACCCGGAGCAGGTGTCAGTTCCAGGTGAATAACAACCTGTTGGCACACCTGAACATCGCACCGGCCCGGAAAACTGGGCACACCCATCTTCGGTAGGTCGGCCCCTCTTGCCCGCTTCCCATATCTTCGGTAGGTCGGGCACTCTCGCCCGACCCGAGTCTGCGAGCGGGGGATGTACCCATCCCCCCGAGCGGACTCGTTCTCTCCCCCCAACCAAAACCCAAAAAACCCCTCACCCCTCTTCCCCCCCCATCTCCCTACAACCGACACTCCCGCACAAATAATTCAGCGCCCCCACCGACACCCTCACCAACCCTCCCCCCAATCGCACTCAAGATACGTTCGGCAATGGAACACTGAGACGCCCCTTGCTGAGATCGTGGACAGCGGGGCCGTTTCTCTTGTTGGATCGAGTGGGGTATAGTGTTGAGTTAGAGGTAAAGGACGCACCGGGGACGCGGGCAATGGTCACGTCAATAGCGCATGCTCCTGCTTTTGAAGCGGCCGCCCGGCCGGCGCCGCAGGCGCCGTTTACGCTCCACCGTTTCTGTCGGCGTTGGTCGCTGAGTTTGGTTGTTGGGCGAAGCAGAGGTCGCCATGGCGAAGGCCGGGGATGACTACCAAGACGTCGTTGGTGCCGTGGCCCGAGCCCTCGACCCCTGCGCTTCGGTGAAGGTCGGTCAGTGGATCGAAGGCCCTGACGGTCGGCGGGATCTCGATGTGGAAGTCCGGGGAACCATCGATGGTGCATCTTGTTTCGTCCTTATCGAGTGCAAGGACTGGGCGGACCCGGTGGGAATCGCAGTAGTGGATGCTCTGGATTCCAAGCGCAAGGATTTGAATGCTGACCGAGGCGTCATCTACAGCAACTCAGGGTTCACAGCTCCCGCACTACGCAAGGCCCGCCGCGTCGGTATCGAGACTGCCTCTGCGCTCAAGGCAGGCGATAAACGAATAAAGATCGTGCTCGAAAGGCTGCTAATCGCGAAACGGCTTTCAGTGGACTCGCTGCGTGCCACGCTGTACCCGCGACCAGACCAGGACCCGGAGGTAGAGCATGGCTGGCGAGTCGATCAACTGCTGTGCGACGGCTTGCCGGTAAAGAACTGGATAAGCGAGCTTTCTCTTCAGCTAATCCAAGGGCATGAGGGCGCCAGGCAGATCACGTTCCGCTGCGTCTTCAAGCCTCACCCCGGCTGGTCGCTCAACGGCCGAGCGATCTCCGTTGCTGGCCTCGAAATGGTATTCAAGTGCAGCAAGAAGTGGATGGCACAAACGGTAAGAGTGCACGTTACCTTGGGTCTTTATGACTACCTTCGCCAGAAGGTGGTGGTCCCCGCCAAGCAGGGATATATGATGGGGTGGATCGACCAAGAAGCCTGGAAAGAGGTTGACAGTGGGTGGGAGGAGAAGGAACTTGAGCCGAACTCATTCGAACTCTTCCTTACGATGCTGCATCCCATCCCTCCTGTTGGAGATGGAGAAACGCCCGCAATTGCGGACCTGATCAGCGAGCAAGAAGTCCGAGTCGAGTAGGAGCCAGGTAATCCCATGAAAGGCTGTCTCCCCGGACATTACAGTGTCCGGGGAGACAGCAGTTCATGGGGTTACCTCACTTCTGGCACATGCATGCCTGCGGCCGCTGCCGCATCCCCTCCATTCGCCGCTCCTACTGGCTCGTCAAGTTGCAGCGCAACCGCCATCGTGACCAACTCACCCGCCGCAAGCTCCGCGCCTTGGGCTACGACATCCTGACCATCTGGGAATGCCAAACACGCGACCCCGTCAAACTCACCCAACGCTTCGCCCGGTTCCTCAACTTTCCGCCAACTCCCTAATTTCCAACGAACCAATTTGCACCCCGAACGTAAATAGCAGTAACGTGGGCCCTGCCCACCCCCGTGGCCAGGGGGCCAAACCCCCTACCAGGCTCTTTGAAAACCGAATAGCACCACTGGCGAACCATTTGGTCATTCGAGTTTCGAATTTGAGGGGAAGCGAAGGCGGTGTGGTGGAGCCTGTAGCGGCAGGTGACGGTGATGGTTTTGAAGGACCGTTCGGGGTCGAGCTGGGAATCGTCGCCGAAGAGCAGGAGAAAAAGAACCCACGGCAACGCCGTGGGCTTTGGGTCTCTGGGCAGGAAGAGCAGAAGTTCACGCGAGGGCTTGCCAGGCGATGGGGATTTTCTTCAGGGCGTAGCCGGTTTCTTTCATGTAGTCGCCGTAGACCATTTCCCAGTGGAACCCGGGCATGTTCTGGGCGATCAACTGGTCGGGGATTTTGTAGGCGACTTCGATTTGGCAGCGGCAGATGGGCAGGAAGGGGGCTTCGACGATTTCGCCGAGGAAGCCGACGTAGCGGTTGGCGGCAAAGTCCGGGATGATGTTGGTAACTTTCGTGCCTTTTTTCATTTCGACTTTGGGGCTGGCGCCGTAGTCGGATTCGAAGTGGGTGACGATGCGGGCGGGTTCGAGGTTTTTGCCGTCCATTTTGCGGGGGCCAGTGCAGTGGGCGAGGGTGATGACGCCATCGTGGGGATAAGTGGGGTCATTGAGGAAGTGGGGTTTGCCGGAGATGCCGCAGAGCAGGAGGCCGGAGGGGATGACGACGAAGTCGGATTCGCAGAAGGCCAGGAAACCGGCGTCGTTGAGGAGGGAGAGGGTGAGGCAAGCCGTGGTTTTGGAGATGGGCATGATGGCGCCCATGCAGTCGTTGATGGTCATGGCGGAGCAGTTGGCCTTTTGCATGAGTGAGCGGAAGACCTGTTCGAGGAGGAAGGCGTTGACGACGAATTGTTTATCGGTTTCGAGTTTGACGGAGGGGTCGGCGAGGTATTTGTTGGCGCGGTCGGTGGCGAGGGCGATGGCGGCGTTGTCGGCGAGGGCGGCGGCGAGGATGGGGGTGAGTTGCCGGTAGGAGACGGTTTCGATATCAAGTTTCCACTTGGCTTTGGCGAGTTCGGGGGCGTTGGGGGTGGCCCAGCCGCCGGGGCCGCCGATGGCGACCATTTTGGTGCCGAGGGCGTTCTTGAGGCCACCGAGGGAGCGGAGGCGCCAGAGGATTTCGGGTTGGCTGTCGACGACGACGTCGTTGTTGTCGGCTTTTTTGGTGGAGAGGATGTCGGTGTGCTGGTGGAGATAGCGCGGGGAGATGATTTCGTACCAGAGGTAGACGGGGCCGGAGCGGTGGCGGAGGAAGAAGATGACGTTCTTGCCGGATTTTTCGGCGGTTTCGAGGGTGGCTTGCGGGCCGCCGGCAGCGTAGAGGAGGATGGTGTCAGCGGAGGCGTAGTCGGGGGCCTTGGTCATTTGGTCGGGGCTTTTGGCGAGGGTGACGGGGAGAAAGGTGACGGGGAAATCGGCTTGTTGTTTGAGGGCGGCGAGTTCGGCGTTGATGCGGGCGACTTCTTCGTTGGCCTGGGCATCGGTTTCGATGCCACCCCAGGATCGCCAGGAGGTTTGGGGCTGTCGGGTGGGGGTTTCGTAGGCGAGGACGGGTTTGACAATGAGCGGTTTGCGATTGGGTGCGGGTTGGAGGGCGGCTTCGGCGGCGAAGGCGGAATTGTAAACGAGGTTGGACATCGCGAGGGCGGAGATGGCGATGCCGGTGCCGGTAAGGAAATCGCGGCGGGTGAGGGAACTGGCGGCGGATTGACAGCAGTGGGCGTGGCACTGGGACGCGTCGTGATTGTGAGTATTGGACATGAAAATCCTCCTGAATTGCTTAAAAAAAAACCTTCGACACGCGGATTGCCGCTGAGGTGCAGCAGTTACGAAATGAGAGTAACCGTGTCGGGGGGCCGTGTCGAGCTTTAGGTTGATATTGAATATTTGCCTTTACCCGGGAGAAGGGCCAAGGCCGCGGACCTGGGGAGGGATCAGGGGTTGGATGCCGCGGCCGCTTCGGGATGCTTGCGTTTGAGGTCGTCGATCTCCTGTTGCACCTTGTGGATGTAGTCACGATCGGGCTTGGCCTTGAGTTTGAGATCCGCGGTCTGGCGGGCGAGGCTGTCGAAGTCCTGGACGGCCTTGGCGTCCTTGCGAGCGCGGGATCGGTGGGTATAATGGGCCGGTATGAAATGGGGGAATTGGATACCAATCGTAACTGGTTTTGTGCTGCTGGGGGCGATGGAACTGCGGGGGGCAGAGAATCTCATTCGCAATGGCAGTTTTGAGGGGTCGCTGGGGTATTGGCTGGATGTGGGGCAGTCTGCGCTGGTGCGAGGGGATGGGGCGGATGGGGAGCACTATTTGCGATTTGAGAAGGATGGGCCTCGCACGACGGCGTTTGGGCTGGCGGTCGGCAAGCCGGCGAAGATCACCCTGTGGATTCGGTCTGAGAGCGACAGCGAGTTGGAGCTGCGGGTGGTGCCAAGTTGCCGGGACGTGGCGGAGGAGATGAAGGTGGCGTGGAACCGGCGGATGTTTACGGCGAAGGGGGGGCGGGCGTGGAAGCAGGTGAGTTTTGATTTCACGCCGACGGCGAAGCCATGGCTGACCTATTGGCCCGAGAGTTCGTACATTTTATGGATATGCGCAACCGGGCCAATGAGCGTCGATGGGGTGAGCGTTGTGGAGGCCGGTGGCGGGGCGGCGATGCCGAGGCGGCCGTTGGAGGTTGTCGCGGAGGTGACGAATCTGCCAGGGTACAAGGTCAACGGAAACCTCCTGCAGAGGGGATTCAAGGCGAATGTGAAGGCGGCGGTTTACAACGCAAGCCGCCGGTCGCGGGCCGTGACGCTGCGGTGGCAGTTGATGGATTATGAGGGTTTGAAGCCGGTGTCGGAGCCGCTCGAACGGAAAATGCTGTTGCGTGGGGGTAAGACGGCGGTGGAGAGCGTGCCTCTGGTGGTGGACAACGTGGGGCTGATGTTGGCGAGAGTGAGCGCGCTGGATGAGAGCGGGGTGCTGGTGGATAAATCGGATGCGCCGGTGACGGTGCTGCCGTTTCCAAAGCGTGCAACGGTGCCGGATCCTCGGGAGCGGTTTGGGACGTCGTTGACGGGGCAGTTGGGGATGGAGCTGATGCAGACGGTGGGGTTTCGGTGGTCGCGGTGGTGGGAAGGGCCGATGGCCTGGGACACGGTCGAGAAGACGAGGGGGGTTTACGATTGGCCTGACGAGTTGGTGGAGGAGGTGAGCCGGCGGGGGTTCTGCATCAACTACGTGATGTACGAGGTGCCCAAATGGGCGCGCGGGGCGAATGTGAACCTGCCGGAGGACATGCAGTGGTTGCCGGGCGATCCGCGGTGGGAGGATCTGGAGACGAAGACGATGTGGGACCGGTTTGTGACGTTGCTGGTGAAGCGATATGGTGACCGGCACATCGTGTGGGAGTTTCAGAACGAGCCGGAGCTTGCGGCGTGGGGCACCGACGCGGCTTCGTACACGGCGATCGTGAAGCGGACGTCGCGGCTGGTGAAGAAGCTCAATCCGAGCGCGTATTTTTTGGTCAACTGTAATTCTCCGGACATGACGACGCTGCAGTACGATTTCTTGAAGCTTGGGGGAGCGAAGAGCATCGATTGCTTCACATATCACCATTACAACGCGGGCGAGCTGACGGGGCCGGGGTCGATTTCGCAGATGAAAAATGCGCTGCACAGTTTCGGGAACGAGCGAGCGAGCGTATGGTTCAATGAAGGCTGGAGTTTCGTGAACAGCTCGCGAGATGACGCGGCATTGGCGTTGACGGGGATTGCGGGGCCCCAGATGGCACACATCCTGGTTCGCAACACAGCGGAGCTATTGGCGGCGGGGCAGGAGAAACTGATCGGGTTTCGGTTTGCGGGCACGGTGGGCGCGCGGAGCTGGTGGGACTGGCAGGTGCAAGGGACGGCGATTTGGGATGACCAGGGGGACGCGACGACGGCGGTGACGGCGTGGAATGTGTTGATCGACCAGCTTGGGTTGGGGCAGCACGTGAGAACACTGCGGCCTGCGGGCGCGGTGCTGCATGTATTTCAGGACGAGCGGAACGGTCGGGGGCGGGTGGTGGCGCATGCGAGCAAAGGGGAGGTGAGTTTGGAGCTGCCGCTGACCGATGTGATCCGGCGGAATGTGATGGGGCAGGATGTGGCGCTGGCGGCGAAGGACGGGAAGACGACGGTGGTGCTGAACGGCGACCGGAGGCCATTCTTCTTGTTCACGAGCAGCGGAACCGCTGCGAAGGATCTGGTTGGGAAGCTGGCGAGGCTGGACGAAGAGATTGGGGAGGTGGCGTCAAACCGGATCGTGTATCGGCCACCGCCTGATTGGGCGGGCAAGATCTGCGGGAGCAGCGAGGGCAATCCATGGCAGGGGGAGGACAATCGGGCGGTGTGGCGAATCGATCATCTATTCCCGAGCGATCCGATGGGCAGCGATAACTACCGTCCGATGGTGTGGACGGGCGTGTGCTGGGGCACGGCGGACTATGCATTTGGCAGCATGCCCGCCGCAAAGATGGATGATCGTGCTGTGGCGCTGACGGCGAGGGGGGGGTGGCGAGAGGGGGAGAGCGAGAAGCTGCCGGCATTGGTGTTCATTGCGCCGCGGACGGGGCAGTACAAGCTCCAGGGGCAGCTTGAGGTGAGGCTGTGGGCGGGGAACGGTCCTGTGATGTTTATGGTGCTGAAGCGAGACCCGAGGTTGAAACAGATCACGCCGATCAAATTGATCGAGGATATGCGGAACAAATCGCATCCTGAGGTGGGGGATTTGACGGTGAGACTGGATATCGGGCAGGAGTTGCTGCTGGTTCCGAAGGTGCCGAGCTTGAACACGGCGGCCACTTACAGGATAAAGGATCTCAAGGTCAGCACAGTCCAGGCTGAGTGAGGTCCATGCAGAAAAAAGCGTTGTACTCGGGTATTGAGGGATCTGGAGCGGCATACAGCGGCCTGCGTAAGGCGAACGTTCGGGCCAGAGGTGGAACTCCGACGCCCATGGAGGCGACGGAGAAACGCTGGTCCCACCGAAGGAGCGTCTTCCCAGGACCGCCCTTGGGTGCGGTCGTGGGGCTGTTGTGTGCGCTTGGAATTGCGACGGCTGCGGATGGCGGGTTGGTGGAGACTCGCGAGGGCGCGCGCCATGAAGGCAAGGTTCGTCTGGAAGGCGGGCGATTGGTGGTGAAGGTCGCCGGCGGGGGCGAGGTCAGGCTCGAGCTATCGTCGGTGCGGCAGGCGGCGTTCGCGGATCACGCGGTCGGACAGGCGGCGGGGGGCAAGACCGTCGCCAACGAAAAACCGGCGGAGAAGCCCAAGCCGAAGCGTATTGAGGGTCTGCGGGCGGAGTATTTTGCGGGATACGATTTGAAGGAGCTGCGGCTGGTGCGGATCGATCCGAAGCTGGAAACGTGGTGGCCGCTGGAGGGGTCGCCCGACCCGGCCGTTCCGAGCACTTTCTCGGCAAGATGGACCGGGCAGATCGAGCCCAAATACAGCGAAACCTACACCTTTCAGGCCGGGTTTGACAGCGGCGGGCGGCTGTGGATCAACAATCGACTGCTGCTGGATCACTGGAAGGAGTCGGGCACATTCAGCACCAAGATTGATCTTCAGGCAGGGCGGAAGTACGACGTGAAAATGGAGTTCCGGAAGGGGCAATGGGGCGGGAATGTGCGGCTGTACTGGTCGAGCGGCCACCAGGGTCAGGAGGCGGTTCCGGCGGCGGCGTTCAGTCCACCGGCGGGGACGGTTCCGCCCACGGTGTCGATCATTTCGCCGGCCAGCGGGGACGTGAAGCTGACGACGCTCCCGATCATGCTCGAGGCGAACGCGTCGGACGCTGACGGGAAGGTGCGGAAGGTCGAGTTCTTCGCGGACGGGGTCTCCCTGGGGGCGGCGGAGCAGACGCCGTGGCGAGTGGAGTGGAAGAGCCCGTCGCGCGGGTATCACAAGCTGGTGGCGAAAGCGACCGATGACGCGGGGATCAGTGCGGCGTCCGAGGCGTCGTTTCTGGCTGTTGCGGGCAATGCGAACGGGGCGTTGCCGCAGCCGTGGCTGGAGATGCCGGTGGGCAAGATGGAGTCGCTGGGCTCGACCAGTTGGGTGAACGACGCGTTGACGCTGAGCAGCACGCGTGGCGACCTATGGGGCGAACAAGATTCGTTTCACTACGTATTTCAGCCGCTGAACGGCGACGGCGCGATAGCGGCGCGGGTGGTGGGCCTGGAGCCATCGAAGGCGGACGGCGTGGCAGCGGGGCTTTTGATCCGCGAGAACCTGGGGGTGGAGCGGGCGAAGGTGATTTTTTTGGGCGTGGTGAGCGAGAACGGGATTCTTTTTTCGCGACGGGAGAACATATGGGAAGACCGCAAGTCCACGCCGGACGACGGAGCGACGCCGTGCTATCTGAAGCTCGCGAGACATGACAAGCGGATCCTCGCATACCGTTCAATGGATGGGGTGAAATGGGATCTGATGGGGCAGCGGGACGTGGACCTGCCGCGGAACGTGTTCATCGGTCTGGCGATCGTGAGCCCCGAAGGCGACAACGCGCGGGCGGTATTTGACCATATGACGGCCACGGCGGGGTCGCCGAAGATGGAATCGACCATCAAGGGGCTGACCCTGCGTAGCGGAACGATGATCGCGGGGAACATTCAGTCGGTTGATGAGACGTCGGTGAAAATGTGGAGCACCTACGGCCAGGTGGTGATCCCGACGAGCCAGGTGGCGAGGATCCTGATCCGGCCCTTGACGCGGGAGGCGATCCAGAAGCTTCAACCGGGGAGGACGGGGGCAATTTTGAACAGCGGCGATTTTTACGATGGCGCCGTGGCGTTCACGGAAGGCTTTGTGCGCGTGAGCTCGGTCTTGTTCGGCGTGCGAAAGTTCAACACTTGGGACGAGACGGTGGCTGCGATTCTGCACGATGTGGAGGACGCTGCCTGCCGATACGAAGTCCGCTGCCGCGACGGCTCGCTGTTCAGAGGCAAGGCGGTTCAGGTGGATGCGGACAAGTTCAAGATCACCGAGGCTTCCGGGGCGAGTTTTATTGTTCCCGGAAGCGAAGTCATTGCGATCCGGTGCGGCGATTGAGGTACAGACGGCCGGTTGGGAAGCGACCGCGTCCGCTTCGCAACGTACGCCGCGAGGTTTCATCAGCATCTGCGGGCGAGGGAGCCAGCAGGTCAGGTCAGGTCAGGTGCATTGCCTAGGCGCTTCCGCGCACGACCTCGAGCAATTCGCTGAGTCGGCCTCCTGCCCTGGCCAACGCCACTTGCAGTTCGGCCCGTTCCGTAGAGGTCATGTGGTCGAGAACCTGATCTTTTTGCACCTTGGCCTTCATCTGCCCCAGCATCAACGCGATGGAGTCCAATTGCGTCTCCAGCAAAGTGGCTTGGTGCTCAGGCCTGTCCTGTGCAACTTCTCCTGAATGGGTCATAACCTTTCCTTAAGAAGTGTTGACTCTATTATCGGTGCCGGCTCGTAAAATGAAACGGGCAAAAGCGGCGATTCGTAAAAAAGTTCGAGTGCTGCGATATAGCGGCGGGCACAAAGCACCCGTGCCGGGCGGTGGCGCGGGGTGGCCGGGCTCATCCGATTGTCTTGTCGGCAACGGCAGGGCTAGAATGGCCTATTGCGGCACGTTTGCATGAGTCTGAAGGCAGGTATCAATGGCCAAGCACACGATCGTTTTGATTCCCGGGGATGGCATCGGGCCGGAGGTGACCGAGGCCACTCGCCAGGTGCTTGAGGCGGCGGGGCTCTCGGTTGACTGGGTTGAGCTTCCGGCCGGGACACGTGCAATCGAGCAGGGCTTCGAGAATGTTTTGCCGCAGCGTACGTTGGCGGCGATCCAGGCGCACAAGGTCGCATTGAAGGGGCCGGTCACGACGCCGGTGGCGGGCGGGTTTACGTCGGTAAACGTGCAGTTGCGGAAGAGGCTGATGCTTTACGCGGCAGTCCGGCCGGTCCGCTCGTTGGCCGGCGTGAAGACGCGTTATGAGAATGTGGACCTTGTGGTGATCCGCGAGAATACAGAAGGGCTGTATAGCGGGATCGAGAACGAAGTGACGCCGGGGGTGGTGACGAGCCTGAAGGTGGCGACGGAGACGGCATGCACGCGTATTGCGCGATACGCATTCCGGTACGCCACGCGGCAGCACCGCAAGAGGATCACGGTTTTCCACAAGGCGAACATCATGAAGATGACTGACGGGCTGTTTCTGAAATGCGCCCGGCGAATCTATGAGGAGGAGTACCCGAACATCGAGTACAACGAGCTGATTATTGATGCCGCGTGCATGAAGATGGTACAGGATCCGACGCAGTTTGACATCGTGTTGTGCGAGAACCTGTACGGAGACGTGGTGAGCGATCTGTGCGCGGCGCTGGTGGGTGGTTTGGGGGTGGTGCCGGGCGCGAACATCGGCGATGACGTGGCGGTGTTCGAGGCGGTGCACGGTTCGGCACCGGATATTGCGGGGAAGGGTGTGGCGAACCCGCTGGCATGCATCATGTCGGGCGTAATGATGCTGAACCACCTCCACGAGGAAGCGATCGCCGAGAAGGTCAGGAACGCCTACAACAGCTTGCTTGCGGAGGGCAAGTCGCTGACGCGCGATCTGGGCGGAACGGCAGGCACGCGCGAGTTCACGGACGCGATGATCCGGCGATTGAAGTAGCTCCTGTTTAATGTTGAAATAGCTTCTGATTATTCACGCAATAATGGCAATTCTTGAAAGGGCAATGGAGACGATCCGTTCTTGCCGATATAATTCCTATCTTCCCGCCAGCAGAGTGGCGGGGGTTAACGTAGAAAAACCTCATGCAATTGACCGCTCAGCAGTTCGCCGATGTCCTGATGAGTTTGCGCAGCTCCGGTTCGCCGACGAGCGACACAGAGCAGCGGCGATTCACCCGCATGAACGTGCAGGCCAAGGTGGCCGTTGCATCAATTGTCGACGGCAAAGCGGCCCGGTGTTATACGGTATTGACGCAGGACGTCAGCTTTGGCGGAATCAACTTGATGCAGTCGGTGGAATTGGAGCATGGCAGCCGGCTGTTGGTCCGACTCCCACGCGGTGAGAAGCCGCCGCTGATGATGGTGGCGGTGGTCGCGCGCTGCAAAACGCTGGCGGACGGCTTGTTCGGCATTGGGGCGAAGTTCGTCGTGGAGGCGGACGTGAACGCCGCCCAGCAGATGGTCCAGGCCGCCGAGCGGGAACGGCAACGGATCAGCAATTCGACCCTCAAGTAGAGTCCGATAACGCTGGGAGGCGATTCAAGCTAATAAACGTCCGGCGACAATGGGGCGATAGAGAACAGGGTCGCCATGCGTATTCCGGGAGCAGCCATAGCCCCTGTGGTGTACTGCAGCCGAGGCCCTTTATGGATCTGACAGCCGAGCAATTTGCAGCATTGGTTACTTCGTTGACCCTGGAACCGCGGAGCGGTGCCGCGGAAAAACGTCGGGCCTCACGGATCGAGGGTTGTGGTCAGGTTCTGATTACAGTCTGCGATGGGGGTGGGGCGAGTCACGCCGGACAGGCGCAGTCCACCCGGACGCGGGCGAAGCTGTCGAACATCTCGTCGCGGGGAATCGGGCTGACCTACGGCGAACGGCTGGAGAGCGGGCGGCAGCTCATCGTGCACATGCCAACGAAGACGAAGCCGGACGTGCAGATATTGTGCACGGTGGTGCATTGCGTGGAGCGATCGGCGAGGCTTTTTGCGGTTGGAGCGGAATTCACGTGCGTGCTTTCGCCCGCGGAGGTGCCCAGGGCGTTAGACGAGCCGGCGATGCATGCGCGGATCCAGCAGTCGATGCTGGGGTAGAATAAACCGGTCGATGGCAATCCGTGGGATTTGACGATGCAGGGGGAAAGAGGGGTCAGCCCGCTTTGAGCATTTGGCGGAGGACGCGGTGGAGGATTCCGCCGTGGCGGTAGTATTCGATTTCGAAGGGGGTGTCGATGCGGCAGACGGCGGTGAATTCGGTGCGTTGGCCGTCGTCGGCGGAGGCGATGACTTTGAGGGGTTGGCCGGGTTTGAGGGAGTCCGAAAGATCCGGGAAGTCGAAGCGTTCGCGGCCGGTGAGGTTGAGGGTGCCGCGGCTTTGGCCTTTCCGGTAGACGAGTGGGAGGACGCCCATGCCGACGAGATTGGAGCGGTGGATGCGTTCGAACGATTCGGCGATGACGGCTTTGACGCCGAGGAGTTGGACGCCTTTGGCGGCCCAGTCGCGTGAGGAGCCCATGCCGTAGTCTTTGCCGGCGAGCACGACGAGGGGGACCTTGTCGTTCTGGTATTTGGCGGAAGCATCGAAGATGGACATGACGGCGTTGGTGGGGAGGTAGGTGGTGACGCCGCCTTCGGTGCCGGGGGCCAGGAGGTTCTTGAGGCGGATGTTGGCGAACGTTCCGCGGGTCATGACCCGGTAGTCGCCGCGACGGGCGCCGTAGCTGTTGAAATCGGCGACGGGGACGCCCTGTTCGAGCAGGAATCTTCCAGCGGGCGAGTCCTTTTTGATGGAGCCGGCGGGGGAGATGTGGTCGGTGGTGACGGAATCGCCGACCATGACAAGTACGCGGGCGGATTTGATGGGCTGGATCGGTTTGGCCTCGGGGGCGAGGTCGGTGAAGAACGGGGGTTCCTGGATATAGGTGCTGGTTTCCTGCCAGTTGAAGAGTTCGCCCCCTTTGACGGGGATGGCGTTCCACTGTTCGTTGCGGTCGGCGGTGTTGGAGTACTGTTTGCGGAACATATCGGGGGAGAGGCACTGAGCAATGGTGTCGATGACTTCCTGCTGGGTGGGCCAGATGTCTTTGAGGTAGATCTTCTGGCCGCCTTTGCCCCTGCCGACCGGTTCGATGGCGAGGTTGACGTCGATGGAGCCGGCGAGTGCGTAGGCGACGACGAGCGGAGGAGAGGCGAGGTAATTGGCTTTCACCAAGGGGTTGATGCGGCCTTCGAAATTGCGGTTCCCGGAGAGGACGGAGGCGACGACGAGGTCGCCTTGCTCGACGGCGGCGGCAACGGGTTCGAGGAGCGGGCCGGAGTTGCCGATGCAGGTGGTGCAGCCGTAGCCGACGGTTTGGAAGCCGAGTTGCTCGAGGAACGGGGTGAGGCCGGCGCTGTTGAGGTAGTCCGTGACGACGCGGCTGCCGGGGGCGAGGCTGGTCTTGACCCAGCGGGGAGTGCGGAGGCCGGCCTGGACGGCCTTTTTGGCGAGCAGTCCGGCGGCGACCATGACCGAGGGGTTGGAGGTGTTGGTGCAGCTCGTGATGGCGGCGATGACGACGTCCCCGTGGGTCATGTCAGAAATGCCGCGTTGGGCCTTGGGGGGCGGAGGGGGTTGTTTCTTGAACGTGTTGACGAGAGTGGATTGGAACGACTGTTTGACCGCGGGGAGTTCGACGCGGTCCTGGGGCCGGTGGGGTCCGGCGAGGGAGGGGCGAACGGTGCTGAGGTCGAGCTCCAGGCTTTCGGAGAATTGGGGTTCGTGGCCGGACTGGCGGAAGAGGCCTTGTTCTTTGCAGTAGCGCTCGACGAGGTCAACCTGTTCGGGGGAGCGGCCGGTCAGGCGGAGGTAGTTGAGGCTTTGGTCGTCTACGGGGAAGAAACCCATGGTGGCGCCGTATTCCGGGGCCATGTTGGCGATGGTAGCGCGGTCGGCGACGGACATGGAACCGAGGCCTTCGCCGTAGAACTCGACGAATTTTTCGACGACGCCGTAGGAGCGGAGGAGTTGCGTGACGACGAGGACGAGGTCGGTCGCGGTGGAGCCTTCGGGGAGTTGGCCGTGGAGTTTGAACCCGATGACCTGGGGGGTGACCATGTAGATGGGCTGGCCGAGCATGCACGCTTCCGCCTCAATGCCGCCGACGCCCCAGCCGACGACCCCCAGGCCGTTGATCATGGTGGTGTGGGAATCGGTACCGACGAGGCTGTCGGGGAAGGCCAACCCATTGCGGGTGGCGACGACTTTCGCGAGGTACTCGAGGTTGACCTGATGGACGATGCCGGTGGCTGGGGGAACGACGTCGAAGTTATGGAACGCTTTTTGGCCCCACTTGAGGAATTCGTAGCGTTCGCGGTTGCGTTCGAATTCCCTTTCGACGTTGTGGAGGAGGGCGAGCGGAGTCCCGAACTCGTCGACCTGGACGGAATGATCAATGACGAGGTCGACCGGCACGAGCGGGTTGATCTTTTGCGGGTTGCCGCCGGCGCGTTTCATGGCGGAGCGCATGGCGGCCAGGTCAACAACGGCCGGGACGCCGGTGAAGTCCTGGAGGATGACGCGAGCGGGTTTGAAGGGGAGTTCGACCGGTTTGACATTGGCGGGGTCGTAGTTGGCGAGCTGCTCGACGTTCTTGGAGGTGATTTCGAACTCGTCGAGGTTGCGCAGGGCGCTTTCGAGCAGGACTTTGATGGAGAAGGGCATCGGGTCGATACGGCCGATGCCGCGTTTGGTGAGGGCATCGAGGCGATAGATGGTGAGTTCGCCGGCGAAGGTGGAAAGCCGTGCTTCGGCGCCGAATTTGTTGTGGTTGCTGGCCATAATGTGGAGCTAGAAGACAAACAATCTCATTATTCCGTTGCGACTATACGTGGTTCCGAGAGAAGCGGCGACGGTCATTCTATGCCTCGTCCGGCCGCGTGCCGAAGTGGCGAAGCGGGGGGAGCGACTGCGCAAAAGAGCAAATATTTAGCGGTTTGCGAGGAAAGAGGCAAGCGGGCTGGCGTTTCGGGTGATTTCCCTGCGGTTCAGGGGAGTGTAGGATTTGCGTGAGGATGATGGATTATGAAACATTTGCGTGAAGAGCTTTGGTTCAATACGCCGCATCGGCGGGATTACCTCAATATCACGGACCAGGTGGACGAACTGGTTCGCAAGAGCGGGGTGAAGGATGGGCTGTGTCTGGTGAACGCGATGCATATCACGGCGAGCGTTTACATCAATGATGCCGAGAGCGGGCTGATCCAGGATTATGACGAGTGGCTGGAGACGCTTGCCCCCCATGAGCCGGTGGCGAAGTATCGGCACAATCGAACGGGGGAGGATAACGCCGATGCGCACATCAAACGGCAGGTGATGGGGCGGGAGGTGGTGGTGGCGATCACGGATGGGAAGTTGGATTTCGGGCCTTGGGAGCAGATTTTCTATGCGGAGTTTGATGGGCGGCGGAGGAAGCGGGTGTTGGTGAAGATTATTGGGCAGTAAGTCCGGGGAGCGTGGATTACGGATGGGCCATCGCTCGATTTTGTCTTGGGGTGGGAATGCCGTGGTTTGGCGGATGGCATGATGGTGTTCCGTATGGCATGATAGGCGGCAGCAATGAGCGTTCTTTCGAAGATACCAGAGCCTGCAGGGGAGCCAACGGGGGAGATTGCCACCTTGCCGCAGTTGATTGAGCCGTTGGTTGCGCGGGTTCGGCGGCGGTTTGGTGGGCGGCGGGCGAATGCGAACGGGCGTACCCCCCCTACCGGGTTGGCGGACTTTATAGCGGCGACGGCGGAGCAGGGGCAGCGGGCGGTGGATGTGTTTGAGCGGCTGCGGTGGGGTGGCGTGTTTTTGCTGGCATCGGAAGATGGTGGGAAGGTGGCGAAGATGGCGCCGCCGTTTGCCGAGGCGGGCTTTTTGATTGAGGAGGGGCCGGGGTTTGTGCATCGCCGGGTTGCGGGGCTGCCGGTGCCGTTCTTGTTTCCCAAGGTTCACTATTTTGTGGCGAGGAAGGTGTTGCTCCTGCCGCCGGGGCAAACGACGGAGCGCTTTACATACCAGGTGCAGCTTATTCATCATCCGGCGCCATCGGGGGAGTTGATTGTGTTGAAGGAGGTGCCGAGCCTGGAGTCGGTGATCGAGCGGCTGGCGAAGAAATCTCCGGACGTGGCGGCGGATACGCTCAAACGGCGGGCGAAGAAGTTTACGGAGAAAATATTCCCGACGTTTTTGACCCGTGAAGCGGCGATGTTGCGGCTGTTGGAGAAGCGGTTGCCCGAGCCTTACAGCCGGCGGGTGCCACATGTGATTGATACGGAAAAGGACGGGCGAGGGCTGGTTTGCAGGCTGTGGATGAACTGGCTTCGCAATGACAGCGGACGGTTGTCGCAGATGGAGTTTGCCAGGCAGAGCGCGGATCTGCTGCGGGTGGTTCACGATGTGGGGCATGTGATTCACCTGGACCTGAGGCTGGACAATTTCGTGATTACGGAGCATGGGGTCGGGTTTGTGGATTTCGGGTCGGCGGTGCGGGATGACGAGAACATTCAGCAGAATCCGCTGTTGGGGTCGTTGTTTCAGGAGCTGATGCGGACGAGCCAGATTCAGCGGATGCTGAGCCAGATGACGCTGTCGGGGCATGTGACATCGGAGATCATCCGGCAGTCGCAGCAGAAGGTGGACAAGGCGATCGACTTCTTTTATCTGGCGGTGCAGTACAACTCGCCGCATGCGAATCCGGATCTGGCGGATTTGATCGAGTATCATCCGGAGGGCGCGGAGGCGAAGGCGATTGCGCGGCTGACCCATGAGATACTCAGGCCAGCGGACCCGAAGAAGCCGGCGTTTCGATCGGCGGCGGATATTCTCCATGGAATTGAGAGGTTGCAGAGTCACTTTGAGCAGAGGGACGGGTAACGGGGTTGGATATTCAGGTATGCGGGGCTTTGGCGGGTACAATCGCACGGCATGTTCAAGTTATCCCTTCTTGCCATCGGGTGCGCCATGATGAACCATGCAGTGTTGGCGGCGGTATCGGAACCTGAACCGGCATTTGCCGGAACGTCGGCGGCGTGGACTTCGGGGGAGCCCATTGTGCAGCAGGCGAGGAACTTGGTGGAGGCGGGGAAATTCGCGCAGGCCCAGAAGCTGCTGGGGACATCGAGGCTTCCGGCAGCGGTGGAAATGGGGGAGATCATTTCGCGATCGCGGTGCGAGTATGCATTGGATGAGGCGGGGTTGCTGGAAAAGGTGCGGAAGGGGATTGCGGATGTGACGCCGGGGGATTTGCGCCGGTGGCGGGACGAAGGGGGATTGCAGTGGCGGATGATTGATGGGCGGGTACGGTATTTTCGCAGCGAGCCGGCGAATTTATATCGGTTTTGCCCGGAGGCCAAGCGGAGGAAGAAAGAGGATGCGAAGGCGGAGGGGGGATTTGTGACGGAAAAGCATCTGGCGGAGGTAATCGCCGCGGCCGAGTCGAGCGCGAAGAGCGATGTCCTGCCGATTCGGCATCGGGTTCGGTATAGCGTGACGGTGCCGGGGGATCATGCGGCGATGAAGCTTGGGGCCCTGGTCAGGTGTTGGTTGCCGTTTCCGCAGGAACATACCCGGCAGCCGGATGTGAGGCTGGTAAGAAGTTGGCCGGAAAAATGCGTCGTGGCTAAGGTGGAGGCGGGCCATCGGTCGGTTTATCTGGAGCAGCGGGTCGAGGAGGTGGGGAAGCCGATGCTGTTCAAGGTGGAGTTTGACTATACGTCGGCGGCGTATTATCCGGTTCTGAAGGATGGCGAGGCCAAGGCGCTTTCGCCTTCGTACGACGGGAGGTATTTGTCGGAGCGGCCGCCGCATATTGCGTTTTCGGCGCAACTGAAGGAGACGGTGGCAAACGTGGTGGGTGGCCAGACGAATCCGCTGGTGAAGGCGCGACGCATATTTGAGTTTGTTCATTCGGAGATCGCGTACTGCGCGGAGGAGGAGTATTGCCTGATTCCGAGCTTCTCGGAGAAGGCGCTGCGGACCCGACGGGGGGATTGCGGGCTTCAGAGCATGCTGTTCATCACGATGTGTCGGGCGGCGGGGATTCCGGCCAGGTGGCAGTCGGGGTGGGAGACGCGGCCGGGGTTGGTGAACATGCATGACTGGGCGGAGTTTTTTGTGGAGCCTTGGGGGTGGTTGCCGGCGGATCCGTCGTATGGGTTGAGGGAAAGCGGAGATCCGAAGGTGCGATACTTCTACTTTGGGCATCAGGATTCATATCGGATGATTGTGAATCTTGATTATGGGGCGCCGCTGTGGCCGGCGAAGAAGTCGCTGCGGAGCGAGCCGGCGGATTTCCAGAGGGGGGAACTGGAGATTGACGGGCGAAACTTGTATTTCAATGAGTGGCAGTGGGAGATGGATGTGGAATACGGGGCGAAGTAGGCGGCGAGGGTGAGTTGATCAGTCCCGTTGTTTGGCCTCCAAGTATTCCCAGCGCGCGTAGAGACTGCGAGCCAGTTCCTGGGCGTCGTGCATTTTGCGGCAGCAGTCGTCGAGTTTGGTGCGGTCGGCGAGCACAGTGGGGTCGGCCATTTGCTGTTGCAGGGATTCGACGGCGGATTCGGCGTCCATGATCTTCCCTTCGATCTGCTCCCACTCGCGCTGCTCGGACCAGGTGAGGCGTTTGATGCCGGGGGGGATGGGTTTGGGATCGCGTTTGGGGGCAGGGGATGTGGGCTTGGGGGTGGCGGTCTGGCGGACTGCTTCTTCGGCGCGTTGCCATTGGGAGAGATCGCCGTAGAGGGTGGCATTGCCTTTGCCGTCGAGGCCGAGCAGGTCGGTGCAGAGTTCGTCGAGCAGGTAGCGATCGTGGGTGACGAGGACGACGGCCCCGGGGTAGTCGTCGAGGCTTTCTTCGAGCACTTCGAGCGTGGGGATGTCCAGGTCGTTGGTCGGTTCATCGAGCATGAGCAGATCGGCGGGCTGGAGCATCAGCCGGGCAATGAGGACGCGGGCCTGCTCGCCGCCGGAGAGTTGGGCGACGGGCATGTCGAGCTGCTCGACGCGGAAGAGGAATCGTTTTGCCCAGGAGGAAATGTGGGTGGCTTGGCCGCGGTACTGGACGGTATCGCTCTTGGGGGAGAGGGCGTGGCGGAGGCTTTGGTTGGGGTCGAGCTGCTCGCGCTGTTGGTCGAAGCAAATGATGCGGAGGCCTTCGGCACGTTTGAGTAAGCCCGCATCGGCCTCCAATTCGCCGGCGAAGATGCGGAGAAGGGTGGTTTTCCCGGAGCCATTGGGGCCGAGGAGGCCGAGCTTCATCCCGGGGGACATAAGCAGGTTGAGGTCTTTGAAGAGGAGGCGGCCGCCGAGAGTTTTGGAGAGGTTTTTGGCGACGAGGAGTTTGCGGGTTTGGCGGTCGGTGGCGGAAAAGTCGATGGTGATGGAGCGGTCCTGGGCGTTGCGGATTTTCAGCTCGGCCAGCTCGTCCATCATTTCGTGGGCGGCTTCGATGCGGCCTTTGGCTTTGGTGGTGCGGGCTTTGGCGCCCCGTTTGAGCCATTCGATCTCGCGGCGGACGCGGGAGGCAACGGCGACTTGTCGGGAGGCTTGGTTGGTGAGGAATTCCTCCCGTTTTTCGAGGAAGTCGCTGTAGTGTCCGTTGATGCTGAAATATCCGTCGGGGAAGGCGTGGTTAAGCTCGATGACGCGGTTGGCGAGATTCTCGAGAAAATAGCGGTCGTGGCTGACGACGAGGCAGCCGAAGGAGGCCTCGCCGAGGAGTTTCTCCAGCCAGAGGATGCCGTCGAGGTCGAGGTGGTTCGTCGGCTCGTCGAGGAGGAGCAGGTCGGGGTTGCGAACGAGTTCGCGGGCGATCGCGAGGCGCTTGCGCCAACCGCCGGAGAGCGAGTCGGCGAGTTGGTCCTTTTGCGTAAAGCCGGTCTTACCCATGATGATGCCGGCGCGGGCGCGGCGTTCGTGGTCTTCGAGGCCTTGGTCGGCCAGCGCGTTGGTGAGGACCTGTTCGACGGTTGCATCGGGTTGGAACGTGTCCTGTTGGGGGACGTAGCCGAGGACGAGGCTGCGGCGGCTTTCGATTTCGCCGTCGTCGGAATGTTCGATGCCGGCGAGGATGCGCAGGAGCGTGGTCTTGCCGGAACCGTTGGGCCCGATGAAGCCGGTGTGTTCGCCTTCTTGAAGGCCGAAAGAAATGCCCGTGAAGAGCGTGCGGACGCCGAAAGTTTTGCTGATCGATCGACAGCTTAATAAAAGACTCATCTTGGCGTAGTCTACACGCTGTGAGCGAGACATGTGATATCGCGATCGTCGGCTTTGGGGCCGCGGGGATAGCGGCGGGGATTTTCGCCGGGCAGAAGGCGAGGGAAACGGGCGGCCCCGCGCACATCGTGGCCCTGGATGGGGCGAAGACGATCGGGGCGAAAATACGGGTGTCGGGCGGCACCCGATGCAATGTGACCCACGAGCGGATCAGCGCGCAGGATTATAACGGGTCGAAGAATATCGTGCGGAATGTGCTGGCAGCGTTTGACGCGCAGGCGGCGATGCGGTGGTTCGAGGAGATGGGGGTGAAGCTCAAGCGGGAGGAGACCGGGAAGCTGTTTCCCGTGAGCGATAGCGCTCGCAGCGTATTGGGGGCACTCATGAGACGGTGTGAGGAACTGGGGGTCGAGATTTGGACGGGGTGCCGGGTTCACGAGCTGATGACGGATCAGGCGGGCGGATTCGTCATCGGCCACGAACGGGGCCGGCTGGACGCCGAGCGGGTGATTCTGGCGACGGGCGGGCGATCGCTGCCGCGGAGCGGGTCGGATGGCTTTGGCTATGAGCTGGCCAGGCGCCTGGGGCATAGCGTGACGGCGACGTATCCGGCCCTGGTGCCGCTGGTGTTGGATTCGGCGTTTTTTCATGCGGAGCTGTCGGGGGTGTCGCATGAGGTGGAGTTGGCGACGGTTTGTGCGGGGAAGGCGGTGGACCGGCGGAGGGGGAGTTTGTTGTGGACGCATTTTGGAATTTCCGGGCCGGTGGTGATGGATGCGAGCCGGCATTGGGTGATCGGACGGGCGTCGGGCGGGGGTGTTGAGATGAGGTGCGGCCTGCTGCCGGGGGAGACGGTTGAGTCGCTGGAGGTGGAATTGGTGAGGTTGGCGGCGGGGAGTGGGCAATCGGTTGGGCGATGGCTGGCGGGGCGGCTGCCGGAGCGGGTGGTGGCGGCCGTGCTGAAACACCTTGGAATTGACAGTGGAACCCCCCTACCGCAGTTGCCGCGAGACCGGAGGCGGGGGTTGGTTCATGCCTTGACGGGGCTGGCGCTGCCGGTGGTTGGCGATCGGGGATGGAACTATGCAGAGGTTACGGCGGGGGGCGTGCCGCTGGCGGAGATCGATTACCGCACGATGGAGTCGCGGAAAGTGCCGGGGCTGCATCTGGTGGGCGAGATTTTGGACTGTGATGGGCGGATTGGGGGGTTTAATTTTCAGTGGGCATGGGCAACGGGCTGCTTGGCCGGCGGAGCGGCCGGAAATTGTCGGGCTGGGCGGGCTTTGTGATCGCGATTACTTGGCCACTGCCTTTCTATTTTGTGGCGGGCAGTTCGCGGGGGAGAGCTTCGAGGCGTTGGCGGGCTTGGATGAAGGGATCGGGAAGGTTTTTGGCGGCTTCGCTGGCGGTGACGGTTTTCTGGCCGAACTTGATTTCGATGATTGGGGCATCGGGCGAGCCCTTGGGGCCGGCGTAGTTGTCCTGGAGTTTGTCCCAACCCTCGAAAATCCGGGCGAGTCGCATCAATTGGAATTCGCTGAGGGTGCCCTGCGCCTTGCCGAAGGTTTTGCCGCTGCACTCGACGGCGCCGTCCTGGGCGATGGTGACGGTGTCCTCTGCGCCGGCGGCGGTCCGCTTATAGCTGACGGCCTGGACGGCGCGGACGACCGCGGTCCGGTCCTGCTCGACCGTGGTGCGCTCGCGGGGACCGCACGAAATGCTTGGGACCGTCAGAGCAAGCGAAAACAACACGACCAATGCACATCTCATCATGGTGGGCAGAGGATAGCGGAAGGAGAGATGGATGTGTAGGCGCGGGCAAAAGTGGCGAACGGGGGAATTACCGCGTGCTGGGTTTGCCGAGCAGGGGCCAGGCGTAGCGGCCGAGGACTACCGAGAGAATGTCGGCGCCGCGGGCGTTGATCAGGCGACAGAACAGGAGGATGAGGGCGAAGACGATCCCGACAATGAAGCCGCCAAGGTGTGCCCAGTGGGCGACGCCGTCGCCGGAGTGGCGGAGCGTGGCGACAACGTCGAACGCGATGTAGAACAGGACCACCCAGAAGCCGCGAACCGCGTAAACCTTGTAGCAGAGGCGAAACGCGGTCAGCAGGCCAAAGCGGATCCAACTGACCATGTGGACCTTGTGGACGGGGAAGAGGACGAAGTACATACCCGCCAGACCCATGATCGCGCCCGAGGCGCCGAGCATGGGGACGATGATCTGGCCGGGATCGAAGAGCAGATGGGCGGCGGCGGCGACGACTGCGAGGAGCGGGTAGAGGATGGCGGCCTGGAGGTTGCCGATCAGCGCGTTAACTCGTGAGCCGAATACGAGCAAGAACAGCATATTCCCCGCGATGTGGAGGATGTCGCCGTGGAGGAATGCGTGCGTGATGAGCTGATACCAGCGGAACTCGCTGATGGCGCGTTGATCGGGCGGGAGGGCACGGTAGGCGGCCAGGATCTTCGCGTTGGCCTCCTCGGCGTTCTTGGCCTTGGTTTTCTCGATCTTCTCGATGAAAGCTTCGTCGTCGCCATGGTGGACCAGAACGCTGGCGGCATCGGGCTCGCGATTCGGCCAGAGCATCAGACCCTGCAAGGCGGGATTGATGCCCGTGGAGTTGAACTCGGCGATCCAGAAGAGGACGCTGGCGACGAAAGTGAGGGCGGCGATGGTCCAGATCGTGTAGGGCTTGCTCGTGCCAAACGCTTCGGAGGCAATGGGGTAACAGGGGCCGATGGGGATGATCCAACTGATGAACCGGAGGGTGTTCTGGGCGCGGGATTCGAGCTCTTCCGCGTCGATGTCTCTGGCGGTGAGCAGAGGGCGGCCGGTTCTCACGTCGATGCCGCAGGCGACACAGATTTTAGCGCCCGGGGCGAGAGTTTGCTGGCAACTGGGGCAGACCGGGCCATCGCCGTAACCAACAGGCTCGGAGCCGGTCAGGTCTTCGGGCGAGGCAGATTGAGGACGACCGGCGCGTAGGGCAGGAGGCGGAGGCTCGACGATGTCGTAGATGTCGCCCGGATCTGCGGGCGCCTGGGAAGGCGCAGGTTTGATGGTGCCGGGGTCGTCGCTTGGCCATTGCTCGCAGAAGTATCGAAGGTGGAATTCGCCGATTCGGAGGGAATCGCCCGGTTGGAGGGTGTGTATCTTGACGCGGACGCCATCCACGTACGAGCCGTTGGTGCTGTCCAGGTCTTCGTATTCCCACGAGGGGCTGTGGACGTCGGTGCGGACGAGGCGGCCATGGTCGCGCGAGACCCGTACGCCGGGGAGCAGAATCGGCTTATCGGGGTTCTTGCCGATATCGATGGGCGATCCGCCGCCCAGGAGATATTGCTCGCTGGTCTTGCCTGGGCCGGATTCGACCACGAGGCGGGCGAGAAAATCGCCGGCAGGGGTTCTGACGAACGGATTATCGCCGGTGACCAGGTGCAGAATGGCCCTGCACTTTGGGCATCGAGCCGACTTGCCCACGAAGGATTCCGGAACCTCATATCGCTTGCCACAGTGGCATTTGATCTTCATGAATCACCGCGTTATCTCCAGCCAGACGCGCTCCACCGGAATGTGCGAGTCCACAATCAAGCGAAGCCCGAGTTGAGGGATCAACTATACAGCGCAAAGGGGCCGGTCGGCTACAGGACCGAGCGGGCGGAAATTGGCTGCCCCACCCCTGTACATCAACACTCGTTCGCCTATATTCATCGGGTTCTCCGATTCGACGAAAGGACCTTATGGAATCCGTCATCACCGGCAAGGCGTACGTGCTTGGCGACAACATCGACACCGACCAGATCATCCCGGCGCATTTCTTGTCGTACAACCCGGCCGACCCGGCCGAGCGCAAGTATTTCGGAATGTACGCCTTGAGCGGCGTGCCCGAGGCGCAGGCTGGCTTGCCCAAAGGGCATACGAGGTTTGTCCCGGAGAACCACTTCAAGAGCGAATACACGATTGTGATCGGTGGGAAAAACTTCGGCTGCGGGTCGTCGCGCGAGCATGCGCCCCTGGCGCTGGCGCTGGCGGGGATCAAATGCGTCATTGCCGAGTTTTATGCCCGCATCTTCTTCCGGAACTCAGTGAACGGCGGGTATGTGGTGCCGCTGGAGTCGAAGGACTCGCTGGTGGGGAAGATCCGGACGGGTGACGAGTTGGAAGTGCACGTGACGGAGCAGTATCTTCTGAACAAGACGACCAACCACCGTCATGATTTGCAGCCGTTGGGGGATGTCTTGCCGATCGTCGAAGCCGGCGGGATTTTCACCTATGCGAAGAAGGCGGGAATGCTGAGATAACGCGGATTGCGCCAGGCGAATGGGGCAGACAGGTTGGCAACGGCGAAGAAACAGAGGACACCTGCATGATCTGGATATGGATCGGGTTCATCACGCTTATCCTGGTGCTGCTGGCGCTGGACCTGGGCGTTTTTCATCGCAAGGCGCACGCGGTCTCAGTCAAGGAGGCGCTGATCTGGAGCGTCGTGTGGATCACGACGGCGATGGTATTCAATATCTTCGTCTACTTCGCTTACGAGCACCACTGGCAGGGATTGGGGCTGGTGCCGAGTCTGATGCATCCGACGGGCCTGGCGGGCCACTCCGCGACGGTCCTGTTCTTCACAGGATACGTGATCGAAAAGTCGCTGAGCGTGGACAATCTATTCGTGATCGCGCTGATTTTCACGTACTTTCGCATCCCCAGCGTGTACCAGCACCGGGTCCTATTCTGGGGCATTTTGGGGGCGTTGATAATGCGAGGCGGCATGATCTGGCTGGGGACGACGCTGATCGAGCGATTTCACTGGATTCTGTATGTTTTCGGCGTTTTTCTGATCCTGACGGCATTCAAGATGCTGTTCGGCAATTCCGAGCCGGACCCGAAAAAGAATGTGCTGATGAAGCTGGCAGCGAAGGTGTTTCCGATTTCCCACGAGTTGGACGGGCAGCGATTCCTCAGTCGGATCGGCGGCCGCTTCATGCTGACACCATTGGCGACCACGTTGATCGTGGTCGAGAGCACCGACGTGGTCTTCGCGGTTGATTCGATTCCAGCGATATTCGCGATCACAACCGATCCGTTCCTGGTCTTCACGAGCAATGTGTTCGCGATACTGGGCCTACGAGCGCTGTATTTCGCCCTGGCTGGCATCCTCGATAAATTCTACTACCTGAAGTTGTCACTTGCCGTGGTCTTGGCGGTGGTCGGTGTGAAGATGCTCGCAGCCAATTGGCTGAAGCGGAACGACTGGCTCAGGGACAACATGAGCTTTGTGACGCTCGGATTGGTGGCGGTGATTCTGGCGGCAGGAATCATCGCATCGATCATCCGCGCAAGACGAATGCCGCTTGAGCCGGATGACGCGCCCGCGACGTAATGGCGGGTGGGGGAGCGGCTGTGGAGCGACGGAAGAGTCAGGCGATTATCTGCCGGGCCAGGCAAGCGGGCGTGATCAGGCCAACCTTCGGTTCGAGGATCTGGAGTTCCTTGCCTGGGGCGACGTCCTCAACGCGGGTGTAGCGTTTGGCCAGATCGAGAACCAGATAGCTCTTGTCGCCGGGGGCCGAGCCATAGCTGGTCGCGAGGATGATCTGCCGCTCGGCGAAGACGCCGATGCCGTTTTGGACCCACTCGGGCAGGAGCTTGCTGAGCGGCGTGTGGCCGGAGACCACCAGGCCGGAGCCTTCCATCACTTCCAGGAAAGCGGTCAAGTCCTCGGGGGTATAGCCTTTGCCTGGGATCTCGGCGATCTCGGCCGGACGGCTCCAGACCAGTTCGTCCACGATCGCTTCCGTCTTGTTGGCAAGGTCTTTGGAGGTCTTGGCGCTCTTGGAGGGGCCGGCGTGAACGCCGACCACGCCGCTCTTGGTCAGAACCGCTACCGGCAGTTCCTTGAGGTAGGCGAACTGCTCGTCCGTGATTCGCTCCAGGAAATTGAACTGCTGGTAGAACAGGCCGTCCGGGCTGGCGTACAGGGCCGCGATCAGCCGGGCGCGGCTCTTGGCGTCGAGGGCGAAATGCTTCTTGAGCAGGCCATAAACGCGCACGACTTCGCTTTCGTGGTTGCCTTGGATGAAAATGAGTCGTTTGCCGTCTTCGCCGAGGGTGCTCTGGATCTGCCGGATCTTGTCCACGATCCGGGAGTCGCCGTCCTTCTCGGCCTGCGGATCAGCGGGCTTCATGTCCACGGCGTCCCCCAGGATCAGCCCATAGACGTCCTTTTCATTCTTCAGCTTCTCGACGATGCCGGTCTTGGTGAGCCATTTCTGGAAGTCGGCGTGGCGGGTGTGGAAATCCGAGGCGATGTAAAGCTTGCCCTTCGAGGGCAGGATCACCAAGCCGCCATCCTGGTGGAACTTGTCCGGATATGCGGGCCCAGGAACACTGGCCGGGACTGCGGCAAATGCCGGCTGCCGCACGACCGCGGCAGCCAGTCCGAACGCGGATGCCTGGGCAAGAAAAACTCTTCGTGAAATCGGTGTTATCGACATTGTAGGTCACGGCCCTCTGCCGGTTTGAAGTTCTGCGGCACCGCTTGATCTTACGCCATTTGCCGGGTCTTTCCAGTGCCTGCTATTCCAGGTGATGCTTCGCCGGCGCCTTGGCCGACTGCTGCGGGCAGGATCGGCTGTGGTCGATGGCGGGTGGTCGTCAAGACTGTGGGCTATTTGGCGGGAGTAACGGAAGCTCTTGGCAGTGGTAATTCCTCTTGGCGGGGACGCGAAAGGGATGGAAGCATGAAACAGGGAATCACCCGGCGCGATCTGCTTCGCAGTGGAGTTGCGTTGGCGGCCATGGGCTTGGGTTCCGGGTTTGCCGCCGGCTTTGTGCGAGCGGCTGCCGGGCAGGGGAACGCCGTCGAAGTCATCAATCCGCAGGCGCGGGTGCCGATGTCCTTTTTCATCGACGACTCCACCTGCCTCGTCAACATGGGGCATTTCTGCATGCCACAGTTCGCCGAGGCATCCCCGACCGCGAAAATCTACAAGAAGCCTTGGAAAACCTGGCCGCGGGAGATACCCGATGCGTTTCTTCGCGAGTTCGGTGAGTTTTGCGCAGCCCATGGGGTGAAGGGGAAGTTCAGCATTGTGCCCTATCCCGCCTGCGTGGGCTGGCTCGATCGAGAGCTGCCAGGGTGGTCGCGGCAGGAGCTGGCGGCGAGTTTGAAGCTGGTGCGGGACTTGATGCTGCCCAACTGGGATATTCATCCGGAAATGATCAGCCATACCCGGGTGATCGACATTCGCACGGGCCGGCCCATGGCGGAGATCAATGCCGGGACCATGGAAAACTCCTATCCGCAAGGCAAGAAGAGCGTGGATGAGTTGGCGGCCTATATGGCGTATGCGCTGCGGATTCTGAAGAACTGCGACCTGCCCTGCGAGGGGATTACGACACCGGGGGGATTCGGAAATGGGGTGAACGACGAGTTGTCGGCGGCGACGGGGCAGGCCGTCCGGGATGTCTTTGGGGCGGAGATTCCCCATTACTTCAAATATATCTCCGACGGTAACCAGAGCACCCGGCCGAAGCTCGAACATGTCGAAGCAGCGGGTACCCAGAGCCCGCGGGTGGTGGTGAATGTCCCGGCGGGGACCGGAGATTGGTTCGGGAACTGGGACGGCGATGACGAGCCGCAGGGGCCAAAGTACGCCACCGATGATGCCACCGCCGGGCGGATGGTCGAGTTGATCGAGCGCGGCGAGCCGGCAGTGATGCTCTGCCATTGGCCCGGGCTGTACACCCACGGAACAAAGAAGGGATTCGAGCAGTTTAAGCGGGTGATCCGCGGGTTGGACGGGCGCTACCGCGAGAAGACCATCTGGATGAAGATCGGCGAGATCGCCCGCTACTGGGCGGCGAAGGAGCTGACGCGCATTGAGCGCGATGGCGGCCGGATTGGGTTGGCGGCGCCATTTGCTTGTCCCAGGTTTACGTTGCGGATACGGGGGGGGGTGGCGGCGGGTGGCGGCCAGCCGAAGCTCAGTTTGAATGGGCAGGTCGCTTCGATGTCCGAGGTGGTGGATTTGCGCGGGTTGACGGCCGGGACGTGGGTCCGACAGCGTGAGGATCTGCTGGTTTGCTTCGATCTGCCGAAGGGGCGAGTTCTCCTGGGGGTATGAATAGGGGATCGCGGGGGCTTGTGATTCGAGTGAAGTGCGGGCCAACAGCAGGCCAGGGGGGTGTGGCCATTCGTACCCGTTCACGCCGCGTCCCCTGGGTCACCGGCCGGCCCAGCACCACAAATCGGATCGCCTGCTCAGCCAGGTTGTTGGTCGATTCGATCCCCGGCGTGGTCTGGAGTTTGCTATACTACGATTAGTTACTGAGAGTGGCTTGCACTGAACTTGCCGAAGTGTTCTCAGTTTTGCCAACTTAATAAACGATTGAATAAATCAGAAAGAAGGTGATAGATGCAAAAATGCTTAGCGTAAAAGGCCGCCAATTATTCTCGAAGACAGTTTACTGGGAAAAGCAAATGTCAGAAAGGAAAGAGTCATGAAAAAGTTATCAATTGTTGTGGTGGTTGCGATGTTGTTGGTGACGGCCGGAGCGGCGAATGCAGCAGCTATCTTTGAAGACAACTTCGATAGTCCAACTTTGTCTCCAGAATGGCTCATAAGTCCCGGCAAGGGTAGTTACTCCCTTACCGATAATCCGGGACACCTGCGTTACATTGTTGATGCCTGGGGCTGGGTTGGCGGTGTTGAAGCACTAAGGTTTGCTCGTCCATTTTCTGGAGACCAGTGGGTTCTCCAGGCGGCAGTGACTTACAACCTGCGTCCAGCCGAACCGACAAACAATCGGAATACCTACTTCAGGGTGAGACAGCCCGGCGCGGATGGGGCGTCCATGGTGTCCATGGAACGGGGTATTGGCGCAAATGACGACAATCCGAATGGCACCAACACCATGCAATTTTACTATGGTGCCGTAAACGGACCGCGTGTAATATACCCACGATCGCCAGGTCCGGTGCCTCCTGACAGGTGGTACTTCGAAATTGAGCGTAACAAGGACTATGTTGTCGTTGGGGCAAGTACTGACGGCAATGATTCAACCATGCCTATCCGGTTGACGCACCTACCCCCCACGGGTAGTGGCGATAGTCCCAAACCGGTGATGCTCCCACTCGCCCGAGTACAACTCGGCGTAGGTGGGAGACTCGGCGCCGGCCGAGATGCCGAGCAGCGAACGGAAAG
>JAPLNB010000179.1:0-1179 GCA_026693085.1 Planctomycetota bacterium
GAATCCGCTACGTCCCGACCGGCACGAGCCTCGCGTGATCAAAGACCGCCAGGACAAGTACAAGGTCATGACCCGCCCAAGAGCCCAGTTGCGAAACGCCCTGAAAAAACAGGCCAAAGAGGCTTAAGGAAATGGCATTCGACTCCGGATGCCATTAAGTCCGACAGTGGTGGTTGCGTATGAACCTACAGAGAATCACGCTGGTGAGGGTATCAATGTACTGTACGGCGATGGTCACGTGGCGTGGGTGCAAGGAGCGCAGGCGACAAGAATCGTGAAGGAGGTCATATACCAAGCGAGTAAGACAACCGAACCATAGGCAATACAAAGGGGGGCAATACAAAGGGGACGGGCAATACAACGGGGCAATACAAAGGGGACGGGAGTCATTGTCTCTCTTTCCGCGGCCGGGCGCGATTTCGGAAGGTGTGCTCCAGGCCCAGGGCGGCCGCGGTGCGGGCCTGCCAGCCGGGATCGCCGTAGGGCCGGCCGCCTGGCCAACGGCGGAGATCAGTGGTATGATAACACCACCTCTGTGACCACCACCTCGGCCATCTCGACCGTCCGCGATGCCTACTACAACGGCAGCAGTTGGACTGTCGGCGGCACCAATGGCCGGGCGTTCGGGCCGGTGGACATGAAATACGTCGTCTCCAAGACCCGCACCCACAACGGCCAGAACGGCATCCTGACGATCCAAGGCTCCACCTCGCCCACGTACGACAATAACGGCAACACGACCAAGCCAAGTCGCCTCCGCTGAAGACCCGCCGAAAACACTCCGTCCCCCCGAATTGCCTCATCGCCTCTTCCGCCGACCTCCCCCTGACCCCGGCCAACCGACTATCTCCGCTCCCTAACAATTCACGCCATTTTTTACTTGACATTGCCACCATTCTGTGGTATAATACCCCCGTGGCAGGCCGGACGCAGTCCCCCTGCCGGGTCGGGGGGCAAATCCCCTCTTCCAGGCTCTTTGACAATTTCATTCCGCACCGCCTCCGCCCCAATCGCCCACTCATATATGCTCGGCGGTCACTATGTGTCGGTTTCGGTCACTTTGTGTTCGGTTTTGTTCGGTTTGGGGTCACTTTGGGGTCACTTTGGGGTCGGTTTTGCCCGGTTTTGCCCGGTTCTATTAAACAGAAAACCACTCAACCCCCCTCCCCCGCTCATCTT
>JAPLNB010000179.1:1209-8765 GCA_026693085.1 Planctomycetota bacterium
CCTGACCCCTGACCACTGACCCCTGAACCCTGAACCCTAAACCCTAAACCCTAAGACTCGCCCCCAGCTTCTCCTTCGCCGCCCCCACCACCTTCCCCACCGCCGCCGCCTCTCGCACCCTCCGCCGAACCACCCACGTCCTCACCGCCAATCCCACTGCCAGCAGCGGAATCTCCACACGCCCCGCCAGCCGCAGCCATACCGCCCACTGTGCCGCCCGCGCATACGACCGCCCAAACGTCTGCCCCCACATGCCATTCAAAAAATCATTCACCTGCTTCGTCCGCCAAAGCTCCACGCTCGTTCGCTTCACATGCTCGTCCAACTCCTCGAGCACCGCCTCCTGCTGGCTGGGTGTCATCAGCCGCGGCTCCAATGGCCAATCCTTCGTCTGCGCAATCGCCCGAATGTGCGCCTCAAGCATCTCATCCACTGCCTTACGAAAAACGAATCCCCTCCCCGCTTCCACGTCCGCCATCAGCTTACGCACACTCGCCACCGCCCCCTGATCCGTCACCACCGCCGGCCAAACGTCAAACGACCTCAAGAACGCCCGCGCATCCTCATCGCCCATCGCAGGGCGCTTCGCCAGTTCCATCAACATCCCAGTGGTATCCCACACCCCTTGCTGCCGCGTCAAATGCAGATACGCCGAGAGCGGCCCTTCGCTGAAATGCTGGTAATGCAGCGCCAAATGGTCATTGGCCGCCAATCGCGGCGGCAGCCCCGGAAGACGCCGAAGGGTATGCAGCACTCTTCCCGCGGGCACCCCAAAAACCCTTGCCTGCAACGCGCCGCTGCCCGCGTGAATGTATCTTACCCCAACCTGCCGAAACTCCGGATTCGCTCGAAACCCGTCAACCGTCCTGACAAAACCCCTCAGTCGTTCCGCATCGTTCCCCGAGATGCCCAGACCCGCTGCTGCCAGAACGATCAGCACCGCCGCCAACAGGCCATAGCCTGCCCACCGCCATAGCCGTCCATAGCTCCGCAGCAACCCAAACCTCCAGGCACCCTGCGCCTGCCCCACATGGCCAACCCGCAATCACAACGTCATTGCTTCGCCACTCCCGCCTGCTTCTGCACTTCTGCCATCGTCTGGCGCACCCGCGCATCGTTCAGCTTCGCCACCGCGCGCCCGCTGATCTTCGCCTGCCCCACCGGATCTTGCAGGCTCCCCCGCCCGACCTTTGGCGTCACCATCCCGTCGCGGATCACGATCGTCCACTCCTCGCCGCTCCCGTGCAGCAGCACAAATCCCGCGCCTTCGTATACCACCACGTCGCTGGTGCCTTCGGGCCCCAGCACATACCAATCAATCGACGCATTCGTCGCTGCCGGGTTCTTCGTTGTCCCCGCCAGCGGCCGCCAGTACAAGTGAATGTGCATCATCTGCCGGATCGGCTCCAGGGGCGTCGGCTCCAGCGGCCGGTTCTTCTTCGGCGTGCGGTAGTCCCAGTCCGTCGCCTTATCCACCAGGATGACGTCACACTCCCCGCCCTGGACCTGCGAAATGTACGCATGTGGAAACGCCTGCGTCAGTGTCCGATTCTGCTCCGTCGATTCAAAACTGACCGACCCTCCTCGCGACGCGCAGCCGATGGCAACCAAGCATACCGCCGCCAACCCAACACCAAACCGCACGGAGCGCAGTGGGAGAATCATGATGAGCTACTTCGCTTGAAGCCGTTTCTCAGCAAAAATCACATCGAAGCCGACGCAGTGTGCCAGCCACAGCCCAGTATTCCAAGGATATGAGATAACCTCGCCCCAACCAATGGGCAAGAGCGCTGCAGCAGCACGCTCCCCACCGACCCCTTACGCCAACCCCAGCAATGGCAGCGTATCCCTCTCCACAATCCCGCGCAACGCCTCCCGCGGCACCAGCGGAAGATTCGTCCCATGTGCGATCTGGTTCAGGCTGTACAGCGACTCGATGCACTCCGTCGCCACCGTATACGGGAAATCGCTCCCGAACAGCAGCTTGTCGATCACCCCATACTGATGCACGCACACCAGCGTGTTGTACGCCTGCCATGGCTGCCGCATCATCCCCGAAATGTCGGCATACACGTTCGCGTGCTTCCCCAGCAAACAAATCGTCTCGTCCACCCACGGATACCCCAGGTGCGCCACGATCAACGGCAGCCGCGGAAACGTCCTCGCGACCTCGTCCAGCAAAATCGGGCGTCCAAACTCCATCTTGCTCTGCTCGGTAAAGGGGCTGCCCGGATGGATCAGGATCGGCATCCCCAATTCCTCAGCCGCCGCATAGACCCGCATGGCCCGGGTGTCCGTCGGATGAAAATCCTGATTGGGCGGCGACAGCGTGATTCCTCGCAGGCGCAACTCCCCCCGCACAAACCGCACCTCGTCCGCCGCCCCCGCCTCCGTCGGATCGATGCCGGCAAACCCAATCAGCTTCTGTGGAAACCGGTTCACATAGTCCGCCACATACCGATTCGGCACCTCCGCCTGCAGATGCCGGCTCTTGAACCCCAGCACAAACGTCTTGTCCACCGTCCCCGTCTGCGACCAGTGATAATCCGCATCTGCGGCCGGAATATAACGTTGGCTGAACCGCTCGCTGCCCGGTCGGATCGGGCGCAGCCGCGACTGCGGCGTACAATCGCCCAAGACCATTTGCCCGAGTTGGTCAGGCGACTGCCAGACGTGGGTATGACAATCGACGATCATAAATCCATTCCGCCGTGGCCCTTGCACCGCTCACGCGGCACTACGGCTCCGCGGACAACCCCTCAAAGCATCGCACCGCCGCACCAACGAAACGCCCCCTATTCTAAGCATTCCTCCGGAGCCGTCTAGATGAGGACGGCCAGCGCTCTCTATTTGCCGGCCGACTTCCGCCTCCTCAACTCCGCATCGATGAACCGATCCAGCTCGCCCCGATCCAGCACGCTTTCCACATCATGCGTCTCCACGTTCGTCCGGTGATCCTTCACCCGGCGATCATCCAGCACATACGACCGGATCTGGTTCCCCCAGGCGATCGCCCCCTTCTCCCCGTACACCTTCTTCAATTCCACATCACGCTTCGTCTGCTCGATCAGTTCCAATTTACCCTGCAACAGCGCCATCGCCAGCCGCTTGTTCTGCTGCTGCGACCGCTCCACCGAGCAGGTCACCTGGATCCCCGTCGGAAGATGCGTAATCCGCACCGCCGACGCCACTTTATTGACGTTCTGCCCCCCCGGCCCCGCCGACCGCGCAAACGCCATAATGTCCAGATCCTTCTCCGGGATCTCGACTTCCGTGTCCTGATCCTCGAAATCCGGCACCGTATCCACCGCCGCAAAGCTCGTCTGCCGCTTGTTCTGCGCATTGAACGGCGACGGCCTCACCAGCCGATGAACCCCGGCCTCATTCCGCAGATATCCATACGCATACTCCCCTTTCACCAGCAGTGTCACGCCCTTGATCCCCGCCTGCTCACCGGACTGCCGGTCCAGCTCGCTTACTTCCCACCCCCGCTTCTCAAAGTAATAGAGATACATCCGCAGCAGCATCTCCGCCCAATCCTGTGCCTCGGTTCCCCCCGCCCCCGCATGGATATCAAAGAAACAGCTCAGCGGATCATTCTTCCCCCCCAGCAGCGCCTGCAGCTCAATCCGCTCCCCCTTTTTCTCCAGATCCGACAGCATCCGATCCGCCTCAGCCGTCGAATCCGCATCATCTGCCTCCGTGGCCAGCTCATACAGCGCGCGGACATCGTCAATCCCTTTCAACAGCGAACTCAGCGGATCGATCGTCGCCTTGAGGATCTTCAGCTCCGAAACCAACCCCTTTGCCGCTTCCTGGTTGTCCCAGAACCCCGGCTCCCCCATTTTCCCCTCTAATTCCTTCCTTCGAGCCTGTTTTGTCGGCAAGTCAAAGAGAGTCCCGGATGTTTATCATCCGGGCCGCAAGAGAATCGATCGCGGCCGCCAGGTTTTCGTGTGCCAAAGGCATATTCCATCGATCAGTTAAACCAGTTTGTGCCCCGGAACTCTAGCGACCCCGTCTCCAAAAGCAAATCTCCCCTCCCATTCACCATTTCAATCCTCCTCCTCCTCCAACACCGGAATACTCACCCCCCTCGGTGTCGGCACCGCCCCTGGAACCTCCACCACCGGCACATCTGCCAGTGTTAGCACCGCTGCAATCTCGTCGCATCCCTCTCGCTTTGGGCACCGCACGCAATCGCTCCACACCTTCAGCGGCAAGGTATCCTTCGCCACGACCTCAAAGCCGAGCCGCTCGAAAAACCGCTGCTCGTAGGTCAACGCCATCACCTTCCGGATATGCAGCCGCCTGGCCTCCCCAATCGCCCACTCGACAAGTTGCCGCCCAACCCCCTTCCCATGATGCCCGCCATCCACCGCCAACGACCGCAGCTCCGCCAGGTCCGCCCAAATGATCGTCAGGGCCACGCACCCGACGATCTGCCCGTCTTCCTCAACCACGGCAAAGTCCCGCAGATTCTCATAGATCTGCGCCAGGCTCTTAAACAGCATCTTCCCAAACTCCGCATGGCTGTTAATGATCGCCTGGATCCGCGGAACATCGTAAACAGTAGCAGCACGTATCATCGAAATTCCAACAACCTCCTCCCCCCTCAATCATACCCAATACGCCGGAAACTGCGCTCCGGCCTGACCCGCATGGCACACAAAATCCTGGCACGGGCATCGGGTCGGTGCGCTCCCCTCTTCACCGATCCACTGGCAACTACCTACATCCTCACCATGGCCTTAATCACCCCGGTCTCCGGCTTCGTGAACTTCACAAACTCCCCAATCAGCTCATCCACCCCCACCTGATGCGTAATCCAAGGCTCCGTATTAATCCGCCCCTCCCCAAGCAACCCAATAATCCTGCCAAAATCCCCCGGCAACGCATTGCGACTGCAAAGCAACGTCCCCTCCGGCCTGTGAAACACCGGATGCTTGAACACCACCTCCCCGGTCGTTATCCCCACAAACACCAACCTCCCCGTCGGCGCCACATACCCGAACGCGCTCGACATCGACTTGGCATTCCCCGTCGCATCAATCACCACATCGGGCAAATCCCCACCGGTCACCTCCCGCAACTCCCGCTCCAGCCCTTCACTCAGCACCACCCCCACATCCGCCCCCATTACGCGCTTCGCAAACTCCACCCGCTGCGGCGCCACATCCATCATGATGCTCTTGGCCCCCGCGATCTTCACAAACTCCAACGCCGCCAACCCGATCGGCCCTGCCCCGACAATCAACACATTCTCCCCCCTCTGCACCCCCGCCCGATCGACCGCGTGGCATCCGATCGCCAAAGTCTCCACCAGCGCCAACTGATCAAACGTCAATTTCCTCCCCACGTGCAGCTTATCCGCCCGCAGGATGAATCTTTCCCGCATGCCCCCATCGATCATCACTCCAATCACATTCAAATTCGCGCAGCAATTTCCCCTGCCCTTCCGACAAGCGATGCACTTTCCACAATTCATGTACGGCTCAACGCTACACCAATCCCCCCCCTTCACGTTCGCCACTCCCTCCCCGACTTCCAACACCTCCACCCCCAGTTCATGGCCCGGAATCCGCGGATACTTGAAAAACGGCATCTTCCCCAGATATCCCCCCACATCCGACCCACAAATCCCCACCCGATGCACCCGCACCAGCGCCTCGCCACACCCCGGCCTCCCCGGCTCCGCCATCTCCACCGCCCTGAACACCTCCGGCTTCTCCAACACAATCGCTTTCATCTCTCATCCCTTCGCTCATTCGCCTGACCCCAGACCCCGTCCGCCCCCCCTACGCCGGCCCCACCATGCCGTCATTATTCTCCGGCCTCCCCTCAATGTAGTACCAGTTATGCACCGGCTCCAAAATCTTCAACACCGCCCTCATCAGCTCCCAATCAATCGGCTTATCCGCCCACTCCACCCACTTCTTCACATTCTCCGGATTCGCCGACCCCACGATGCACGTCTCGATGTCCTTGTTCGCGATCGAATACTGCACCGCCAACTGCGCAATATCGACCCCGTGCTTCGCCGCCAAATCCGCCACTTCTTTCACAATCCGCCGCACTCGCTCCGTAGCCTTGTGCCACTTCGGCAACGCCAGATTCGTCAGAAGCCGCCCCGCAAACGGCGCCGCGTTCATAACCCCCACCCCCCTCTCCTTCAGCAGCGGCACCAGATCCTCCAGCATCGTGTTCATCAACGTGTAGTGCCAATACGACAACACCACATCCAACTCCGTCCGCTCCAGCACATACTTGAAGATATTCATCGGGTACCCGCTCACCCCGACGAATCTCACCTTCCCCTTCTGCTGCTGCTTCCGAATCGCCGGGATCGTCTCCTCCACGATCTGCGCCATGTCTACAAACTCAATATCATGGCAAAGGATGACGTCCAGGTAATCCGTCCCCAGCCGATGCAGCGACACATCAATCGACTCTTCCACTCGCTTTTCCGAGAAATCAAAATGCGGCAAGTCATACCGCCCCAGCTTCGTCCCCAGATGATACTTCTCCCGCGGCACATCTCGCAGCGTCAGTCCCAACAACACCTCGCTCATGCCCCTCCCATAAAACGGCGATGTATCAATGAAATTGATCCCCAGATCCAGCGCCACATGCACCGCCCGCATCGCCTCATTGATATCGATGCTCCGAAACTCCTGTCCCAAAGACGACGCCCCAAAACTCAGCGCCGAAAACTTCATTCCCGTCTTACCCAGCGTCCTGTATTCCATGGCCACACCTCTTGGCAATATCCCCTGCTCATCCACACTTTATCCACCCTCCCCCTCCCCGCAATACCCTCGACCGTGCGAGGGGGAAGATTGGACTTATTCCCTTCTTGCGCGAGGGAGGGGGAGAAAGGAGTACCGGGGGAGGAGCAGCGGCGGTACAGTGCGGGGATGAAATTGATGATGGAATTTCCGGATGGGTCGTTTCGGGCGCATAGTGCGGTGGTGGCGGCGGAGGTGAGGATCGGGAAGTTGAGTAATTTGTGGTTCAATGTGGTGGTGAGGGGAGATGTGGCGCCGATCGTGATCGGCCAGAAAGTGAATGTGCAGGATGGGGCGGTGGTTCATTGCGATGGCGGAGTGGAAAATGTGATCGAGGATGGGGTGACGATCGGGCACGGGGCGGTATGTCATGGCGCGATGGTGGGAAGAGGGACGCTGGTGGGGATGCGGGCGGTTCTGCTGGGGCGGACGAGGATCGGGGCGGAGTGCATTATCGGGGCGGGGGCGGTGGTGAGTCCGGGGATGGAGGTTCCGGAGAGGTCGGTGGTGATGGGGGTGCCGGGGAGAGTGGTGCGGAAGGTGAAGGAGGAGGAGTTGGAAGGGATGAGGCAGGTGATCGAGAGGTATGTGGAACTGGCGAGGCGGTATGCGAGCGGGGAGATAGTTGCTGGTTGTTAGTTGCCAGGGGGCGATCAGGGGGAGGGGATGGGGATCAGGGATTTGAGGCGTTGGATGGGCGATGATCAGGAGGGCGGGTGATTCTTCCGGGTGTTTGGGGGTCTTGTAGCGAGTTGTGGGCGGGGGGAG
>JAPLNB010000180.1 GCA_026693085.1 Planctomycetota bacterium
GCGAGACAGACGTAGCTGCAAAGCACGACGAACATCAGCCATATGCCAGTTAGCAAGACACAGATCGACCGACTCGGCGACCGACTAAAGGGTGGTTACCACACCGAGAGCGATCTTCGATTGCTCGACGATTACCGACGGTCGTTTGGCGAGGTGTACGACACTGTGGTCCGAACGATCCGTCAGCGCGGCGAGTTCCCGACGGGAAGGCTGGCCAAGTCCACGCACTCGATAGTGGAGAAACTCCGTCGCGAGAGCATCCGACTGAGCCAAATGCAGGATATCGCGGGGTGCAGGGTAGTCGTAGCGGATGTTGTGGAACAAGAGCAATTCATTGCGTCTTTAAAAACCGACTTCCCTGGGGCATCCGTAATAGACCGCCGCGACAATCCCAGCTACGGTTACCGCGCGGTCCACATCATCGCCGAGATATCCGGGAAGCCGATCGAGATCCAGGTCAGAAGTTCCCTGCAACACCTGTGGGCAGAGCTTTCGGAAAAATCCTCCGACGTCCTCGATCCAACGATCAAGTACGGCGGCGGCACCGACTCGTGGCGAAGCTTCCTCACAAAAAGTTCCGAAGCCGTGGCGGGTTACGAGAAGTTAGAGAAAGAATATTCCGAAGCGGTGGCGCCTTACGACGTCATGACGCCGGCTCACGAAGAGTTCAAGAAAACCGCCGCAGAACAGCTTAAGCACCTCCTACCCGACCACGAGGTACAAGAAACACGTGGAAAGCTGGAAGACTCGACACGCGATATGGAACGCGCCAAACAGAAGCTACAAGAAATACGAGGACAGATGGTACGCTGGCGGAATGAGCACGCCGACCTTTTGAAAAAAGTGATCTCTTGGCTAGACGACCTGAAGAGGCAGAAGCAATGATTTTCCTAATCGAGTACAACCGGAGTGAAGGCAGCATCGTCACCTTTCGCGACTTCGACGACTCGCAACGGCGGGAGGCCGAGGACTCGCGACTCCATATCGAGTTAGATGTCAACCGCAAAGGCCTAGGCCACGAAGTGGTCCTGCTGGAAGCGGCGAGCGAAGATGCGTTACGACGGACGCACCGGCGCTACTTCGAAGACCTTCGCCAGATTCTGGAGGTCAAAAGAGGTCCGGAGTGAATGCCACTGGATTAAACATGCCGAGCCGGGTAATCTCATGAAAGGCTGTCTCCTCGGACATTACAATGTCCGGGGAGACAGCCTTTCATGGGATTACGGAACTGCAACATCCATCAACTACGCCTTCACCGTGGGCTTTGACGAACGGGGCAAGCTCATCAGCGGCGGCGCACCGACCACCCAGCCGGCCGGCGGAAGGTAAGCGGCTCGCCTCATCCTGAGGTGTCACATGCTTTCGATGCGGACTATTGTTGTGGTATTGCCTTTACTCCTGCTGATCGCGACTCAGGGGTGTGGGCCTTCTCAGATGAATACACCATCATTCAGCAGTATCGAGTCAATTGCGCCCCGGCTTGGCAATATCAAACCAGGCATGACTGAACAGCAAGCATTGAGCGAACTGGGCCTCGACGCTTACCGACAGTACATGGGGCTACATTCCATGGGCGGCGGGAGCTTCTGGTTCGACCGAATGTACTCCTTCCCGCAACATCCGCAGTACTCCCTGCGCGTGCTGACCAACGCAAGCAACCGCGTGGCGAACGTCACGTTCACTCGCGAGCGGGATGTGCTGTCCTGGCAGTCCAAACAAGATGCCCCGTAGTGCTGTAGGGCCCGCAAAAGAACGACAACGACTCTCGCCCCGCCCAATCCGCCGCCCCGCTCTTTTGCGGACCATTCTTGGCTCCCCGCCATCCCCAAACCACCTATCTCGCATCTTCCCGACATTCCCGGCGCTGCGCGCCCGGAAAAATCCAAAAAATCTCCCCCTCGATTTCCCACAAAAACCCCCCTCCCCCCGATTCGCGCTGCGCCGCCGCCTCACTTCTCGCGCAACACCCCCCTATATAGGGAGGCATTGTTCATGGCCCACACCATTCGCACCCATTCTCGCACTCGCCGCACCACTCAAACTCCGCCCCTTTCTCCCTTCGCCCACTCCACCCCGCCTCGACAAAACGAACCCAATTCCCCACCGCCTCCCCGCAGACTTCCCCTCTACAAAACGAACCCATTCCCCCCGCCTCACCCTCCGCGGCCTCTGATTCATCATTCATCATTCATCATTCATCGTTTCCCCCCCCCGTTGCCCCTTCACCCCGCCCGCATACAATTCCCCCCATGTTCACCTTGGCCTTCTCCACCAACGCCTTCAAAAAGCACTCCCTCGAGGAGGCCGTCCGCTCCATCGCCGCCGCCGGCTACCCCGCCGTCGAAATCATGGCCGATACACCCCACGCCTACCCCGCCAAATTCACCCCCCAGGACCGCCTCCACCTCAAGAACCTCCTCGCCTCCCTCAACCTCGCCGTCTCCAACATCAACGCCTTCACCCTCTTCGCCGCCGGCGACACCTACCACCCAACCTTCTTCGAACCCGACCCCGCCAAACGCGAACTCCGAATCCTCCACTCCCTCCTCGCCATCCAACTCGCCGCCGACCTCGGCTCCAAGACTCTCTCCCTCCAGCCCGGAGGCCCACTCATCGGCACCAACCTCTCCCGCCACCAAGCCGCCCAACTCTTCGCCCAAGGCCTCAATCGCCTCCTCCCCACCGCCCACCACCACAACATCACCCTCGCCATCGAACCCGAGCCTGGCCTCTTCATCGAATCCGCCGCCGAATACCTCGAATTCAAATCCCAATACTTCCCCAACGACCCCGCCATCGCCATGAACTGCGACCTCGGCCACCTCTTCTGCGTCGGCGAAGACCCCGCCGCCATCCTCCGCGCCATGCCCCGCGAAATCGCCCACATCCACCTCGAAGACATCGCCCCAACCTGCATCCACCAGCACCTCCCCCCCGGCCAAGGCGCCATCGACTTCCCCGCCATCTTCTCCGCCCTCGCCGACATCCACTACACCGGCTACGTCACCGTCGAACTCTACCCCTACGAATCCACCGCCGCCACGATCGCCCAATCCGCGTACACCCACCTCCAACAACTGCTATCAACTATTAACTACTAACTATCAACTATCAACTATCAACTCGCCACTAACAACATGGACCACTTCACCTACAAAAACAATCAGCTCTATTGCGAAGACCTCCCCGTCGCCGACATCGCCGCCGCCGTCGGCACCCCCGCCTACATCTATTCAAAAGCCACCCTCCTCCACCACTACCACCAGATCGCAAACGCCTTCGCACCACTCAACGCCACCATCTGCTACTCCATCAAGTCCTGTGGCAACCTCCACATCCTCAAACTCCTCGCCTCCCAAGGCTCCGGCTTCGACGTCACCAGCGGCGGCGAACTCTGCCGCGCCCTCGCCGCCGGCGGCGACCCCAGGAAAATCATCTACGCCGGCGTCGGTAAAACCGATGCCGAAATCGCCGACGCCATCAACGCCGGCATCGCCGCCTTCAACATCGAATCCGAAGCCGAAATCGAGAACATCGACCGCATCGCCGCTTCCCTCGGCAAAACCGCCATCGGCGCCATCCGCATCAACCCCGACGTCGACGCCAAAACCCACCGCTACACCAACACCGGCAAGAAAGAAACCAAGTTCGGCGTCGATATCGAACGCGCCGAACGCGTCTTCGAACAATCCCGCTCCCTCAAAAACCTCCGCCTCGCCGGCGTCCACATCCACCTCGGCTCCCCCGTCTTCGGCGTCGAACCCTACGTCCAAGCCGTCCAGAAAGTCACCGCCCTCATCGACCGCCTCACCCAACGCGGCCACCGCATCGAATGGTTCGACCTCGGCGGTGGATTCGCCGCCAACTACGAAGAACCCCACCAGGCCGTCCCCATCATCGAACACGCCAATGCCCTCATCCCCCTCCTCGAGAATAAACCCTACAAAATCGCCCTCGAACCCGGCCGATACATCTCCGCCAACGCCGCCATCCTCCTCACCCGCGTCCTCTACCGCAAAACGGGCGGCTCAAAGCGCTTCGTCATCATCGACGCCGCCATGAACGACCTCATCCGCCCCATGCTCTATGGCTCTTTCCATTTCATCTGGCCCACCAACCCCGACCCCGCCAACGTCCCGCTCCGTCGCGACAAATCCCTCACCCCGGCCAATGGCGAAGTCGTCGATGTCGTCGGCCCCATCTGCGAAAGCGGCGATTTCCTCGCCAGAAACCGCCTCCTCCCCACCACCCAGCGCAACGACCTCCTCGCCGTCTTCTCCGCCGGCGCCTACTGCTTCGCCATGAGCTCCAACTACAACAACCGCCCAAGAGTCCCCGAAGTCCTCGTCGACGGCAACCAATATCGCATCATCCGCCGCCGCGAAACCTACGAAGACTTGCTAACCCACGAAAGGATATAGCCAGCCAACCATGGCCGAAGCTACGCCATCCAAAACAGCTTCTTGATAAACGCCGCGTTCTTCTTCGTATCCGCCACCGCGTCCCGCGACGGATTCGACGTCTCCAGCACGATCCACCCGTTGTATCCGATCTCCTTGATGGCCGCCCCGATTTCCGGATATTTCACTTTGCCATCGCCGAGGTAATTCGCCCCGTCCTTGAAATGGAAAATGGCGATCCGCTCCTTCAGGAACCGGATCTCCGCCGGCACGTCATACCCGTTGTTGGTCAGGTTGCCGACATCGTAGTACACCTGCACCGCCGGACTCTTGACCCGATCCAGAATCTCCGCGTTCTGCTGCGCCGTCAGCTCATTCTCGATGCCCAGGATAACCCCCGCATCCTTCGCTCGCGGCGCCGCCGCCCTCAATCGCTCCACCACGACATCGACATCCGCCTTCTTGATATTCCCCCTGTTCCCCAGGCTCCCTCTGCCGAAGAACGCAACCAGAATCACCTTCGCCCCGAGGTCCTTCGCCGCGTCGATGCTCTGCTCCAGCCACGCCGGCCCCCGCGGATCGCTCGCCAACGGATAGCTATTGAGCAATCCCATCATGAACGACGAAATCACCAACCCCGTCTCCTGCATTTCCTTCTTGTAGTTCTCCCGCACCTTCTCTTCCGCAACCCGCAGCTTCTCGGCGGCATCCCCAACCCCGATCTCCACGCCTTCCAGACCCGCCAGCTTCGCATCCTTCAACCCAACGCCGCACGAACTGATCCGAATCTTCACCGGCTCCGCCGCGTGGAGTTCCCGCCCCAGTGTCGCATACGCCAGCGCCGCCGCAGTGCTCGACACAAAAGTTCGACGTGTAATCATTGAAAGCCTCCTGATTTCCCGTTCAACATGCCTTCCCAAGTGATCTCAACATAGTGGCAGCCTACAGCTTGTGCAAGCAGCGCTTACTCGCCTCTCCACAGGTACTGCAACCGCGGCGTCATCACCTCATCAATCGCGCTCCGATCCACCTGCAGGTTCACATTCACGTTCCGCGGCCCCACATGGCTCGACTCCGCCAGGAACGTCTCCAACAGCGTCGCCCGCCTGTGGTACCGCACCACCGTCGGCTTGCTCAGCCCCGCCTGGGTGGCCGCCCACTTGTACGCCGCTTCCAAATAATCAATCTGATCCACCAGCCCATTCTTAAGCGCCTGCTGCGCCGTGAAAACCTGCCCGTTCGCCACCTCCGCCAGGCTCGCCTTCAGCCTCCCCTCCCGCCCAGTCTTCACCACCCCCTTGAACTGATCGTACGCCTGATCCACGATCCCCTGCATATACTTCGTATCCCGCGGATTATCCGGGCTGAACATCGACCCGGCGTTTTTGTACCCCCCCTCCGGCGCCGCAAGTGTCCTCTCGGCAACGCCCCACTTCTCCACCAGCCCGCTGAGGTTGAACCGCGGCATCAGCACTCCGATATTCCCCGTCAGCGTGGTCGGCTGGGCAAAAATCTGATCCGCCCCCGCCGAAACGTAATACCCGCCGCTGGTGCCCAGGCTGCCCATGGAAACCGCGATCGGAAACGTCCCGCCATGCTCCGTCTTGGCCTTGCGGAGCTTGTCAATCAGGTAATGGATCTCATCGGAGCTGGTCACATCCCCGCCGGGTGTGTCCACCTCAATCACAATAGCCTTGACGTTCGCGTCCTCTCTGGCCGCGCGAAGCCAGCGGCTGACAAGCATCACCGTCTCGTCGCGGATGATCCCGCGAACCGGAATGATCGCGACTTTCTCCTTCGGATCACCATCGACAACGGTCTGTTCGCTCACCGAATTGGCCTGCGCGCTGAACAGCCCGCTGTACAGCAGCAGGTACATGTTGGCCAGCAGCGACAACCCAAAAAGGGTCGAGGCCAGCGTCACAAAGATCGCCCGCGTAAAGCCGTGCTGCCGCGGCGGCGCAAAGAACCCCGGCATCCCCGGCGGAAACATCCCCGGAGGCGGCGGCGGCAAAAACCCGCCGGGCGACATCATCGGCGGACCGCCATGCCCCGGCGGCGGGGGCGGCGGCAAAAATGCACCCTGCGGATCGACAGGACCTTGACCGGCTGGAGGCTGTGGCACCATGGTAGTCAACTCGCTAGAAAACGGCTTCGTCCAACTCACTCTTCTTCCGCCTCACATAAGGCGTATCAGCCGCCGATTATAACCGCAGACCGACCCCGCAACTATCAGGCACCTCGATCCGCACCTTCAAAACACTCACCTCCGCGCCTCGAGGCGCCAATTGACAGCTTTCCCCCAGAACGCTACGGTTGGGATTCGGCGTACCCTGCAGGGTTTGCTGCCGCCACACACGCAGATCCGTCCGGCACGTCCCATGGTCCTGTGGCATTGCTTCGAGAGTTGACACGTGTGAGAAACGACACCCTCCAGAAAGCAGAGAATCTCCTCGGACACACGTTCAAGGCCCCCGACCTTCTCCAGGAGGCTCTCACTCATGCCTCCATTGCCAACACCCGCCTGACCAGCAACGAGCGGATGGAGTTCCTCGGCGACGCCGTCCTCGACCTGATCATCTGCGAATCGCTCTACCTGCGTTTCCCGGAATACATGGAAGGCGAGCTCACCAAGGTCAAGTCCGCCGTCGTCTCGCGAAGAACCTGCGCCGAAGTCTCCAATGAGACCGGCCTCACCGACCTGCTGATCATCGGCAAAGGCGTTGGAACCGGCCTGGATCTGCCGACCTCCCTGGCCGCGGCCGTCTACGAGTCCATCGTCGCCGCCATCTACCTCGATGGCGGCTTCGAGGCCGCCAAAGCCTATATTCTCCGCACCATGAACGCCAAAATTGATGAGATCGCCCGGTCGGCCCATCAGCAGAACTACAAGGCCATCCTCCAGCAACACGCCCAGAAAGCCCTCAACTCCACGCCCCTCTACGAACTGCTCGACGAAAAAGGCCCCGACCACAGCAAATGCTTCGAGATCTGCGTGAGCATCGACGGCAAACGATTCAACTCCGCCTGGGGACCCAACAAGAAAACCGCCGAACAGAAAGCCGCCCTCCTCGCTCTGGAAGAGCTCGGCCTCATGGACGAGGAAGAAATCGACCACGCCATGGAAGACATTCACGAGGAAGAGGCCGACGAGCGGGACGAAGCGGATTCAGATTGACGATTTTTTATCGTCAATCCATCAACTCCTGCTATTTTATCCCCAGCTCCTTCACGGTGAACAACGCCTCCAGCTTCACGCCCGCCTTTTCGATGTTCTCTCGCGCTCCCTCCATGCGGTCGATCACGGCTACGATCTTGTCGACCTTCGCCCCCGCCTGCTCGAGCGACTTGACCGCCTCCAGCACCTGGCCGCCGGTCGTCAGCACGTCCTCGACGATCATGACGGTGTCGCCCGCCTCGAGCATGCCTTCCACAAGTTTGCTCGTGCCGTAGTCCTTTTTCTGGTTGCGGACAATGACAAACGGCTTGCCGCTCGCCATGCTCGCCGCCGCCGCCAGCGACACCGCGCCCAGTTCCGCCCCTGCGATCCGATTCACGGCCGGCGAGATCCGCTCGGCAAACATCTTCCCCAGCTCCCGCAGCACGTCCGGCTGCGTCTCGAACCGGTACTTGTCGAGGTAATAATTGCTCTTCCGTCCGCTGCGCAGGGTGAATTCGCCTCGCAACAGCGACACATCCGCAATCCGCTTAGCCAGTTCTTCGCGTGTCATGCCCCCCACTATCTGCGCCGCGCGGCCAAGCGTCAACGGCAGCGCCTCAATCGCCAAGCCGAGCCGCCGCGATTCGCCACCGGCCATCGGCACGAACGACCGTCAGAGTCTGCTGGCCGATGCGCCCTTCCAGTTTACCCTCAATCGCGACTTCCATCGCTAAGGCCTGCGGCGCAACCTGCACCGACACCGCCGCCCCATCGTCGGCAAGAGCCTTCGGCAATGCCACGGCCCACTTCTGCTCGGGCACCTCGGCCTGCCAGGACGAAAGCCGCTCATCGACCGATGCCGCCCCCGCCAGGAGCATCTGCCGCAACTGCGCCTCGCAACGGGTCTGCCGCGTCCGTTTCGCCTCGTGCGCGAACAACGCCGACATCACCGCCAACGCCACGCCAACCATGCCGATCAGGATGATCGCCATCAACGTCGCAAACCCGCGAGAACGACTGGATCGTGCCGGTTTCATTGTGAATCCCTCCCGGTCAGTTGCATCTGGCTGATGAGGACGAGTTCATCGCTGCGTTTCATCGGCCCGTCCTGGACCTTGAGGACGGCCACCGCGCCGCGGACTTCAAATACAAAGTCCGCCCCAAGCCCCGTCCAACGTCGCTCCTGCGCGCTGTCGGCCCGAACCACCGTTTGATCTGCCGTGACGTGCCAGGTGACAATTCCCTGGTCTGGGCGCGTCATGACCAGCTTGCCGCCGGTCGCCTGGAGCTGGTTGGCGCCCCAGACATCGGCTCGCAGCGCGCGGACAAGGCCGTCGAACCGCGTCGTTTGCGTCTGGATATCCTGCCCCGAACGGGTCACTCGCAGGATCGAAATAAACAGTCGCCCAGCCACCAGCGAGAAAACCCCCAGCAGCGCGAGCACGATCAGCATGGTATACAGCGCAAATCCGCGGCGATGGGGGTTCATTGGGCCCTCCCTTCGGCCGGCAGCGACTTGCGCGGCACAAGGGCAACCAGGCTGGCTTGTTGATCGCGAAACGCGACGCGAACTTCGGCCCATGCGAGTCCGCGAGCATCCGCCGCGCCTTCGGCCGGGTGGATCGTGATACGGGTGTCGTCATCGTCGGCCGCGGTCTTCCCGGAGGTCTGCAGATCGGCCAAGACGCGCTCGGCGATGCGGACGGCCGCACGCGAGTCCGCCAGCTTCTGCTGGGCGCGGTTCTGCCGGTTCATGGCAATCGCCAAGACCGTCGCCAACGTCGCCACCAGAATCAGCCCGCCGATCACGTCCATCAACATGAAGCCACGCCGGTGCGCGTCTCTTAGAACTTGTCCCATTGCAGACCTACCTTCTCGATGAGCCGGATCATCGGCTGAAAGATGCTCATCGCCACGCCGCAGACCACGATACCGAAGATCAACGAGGTCAACGGACCGACCGCGCCCTGCAGGACGAGGACCATGCGGCTGAAACGCGTTTCGTAGTATCGCCAGAGAAACTCGAACACCTCGGCCATGCCACCCGACGCCTGCGCGGTGCCCACCATGCCGACCAATAGCGCAGGCAAACCCGCGTGTCGGGCCGCGTCGGCCGCGGTCAGACCTTCGCGGATGCAGTCGAGCCAGTCATGGATCTGCCCGCGCAGCACCGGATTGATCTCCAGATCGACCGCCTCGTCCAGCGCCCGGTCGAGCGGAAAGCCGGCGCGGAGCGCCGTGACGGCGACTCGGCAAACGTCGGCCAGGCCGCGGTCGCGAACAACGCCTCGCGCAAACGGCGTGTACCAGAGCACCCAGCCGATCCACTTCCTGCGCGGACGCAAGTGGTCGGCCGGAATAAAAACCTCCCACAGCCGCATCGCCGGGTAGAGCAACAGCATCGCGCCCCCAATCGGCAGGATGATCCACGCGGCAACCGTGCCGATGGTGAGCATCCATCCCATGATCGCCGGCGGCGTCATGTCGAAATCCTTCATGATCTGCTGGAACTTCGGCAACACCCAGATCACGTAAACGCTGACCGTGCACCCTATGCACACGAGCACGGTCAGAACATACGCGACGTCGATCATGCCCGTCGAGAACTCGCCCGACCGATTCTTCCGCTCCTGGACCACCAGGCTGCGGAGCATTCCCGGCAGATTGCCCAGCCGCTGCGCCGCACCGGTCAGCCGCAGCGCCCGCTGCGGCATCTCCGGCACCTGCGTCTCGAGCGCTATGTCCAATGGAGCGCCCATCTCCAGCAGATCGCAGACGCCTCCGATGCAACGCGCAGTCCTGGCGGTTTCGCTGTATTGCGCCGCCCTGAGCATTCGCGGCAGCGGCAGATTGAGGCGAACGGCCTGCTCAACATAGCTGAGCACCACCGCGGCACGTCGCCGCCGAAGCGTTCGCATGAACTGCGTCAGACAGACCACAAACAGCAGAAACGCCGCGGGACCGAGGACGATCGATAGTGCCATCGAGCCGGCGCTGACGATCCCCCCGAAGATCGCCATGCCCAGCAGCACCGCGCACGACCAGCCCATGAGCATTGCAGCGGACCGGATGAACCGCGACCACCGGAACGAGCCGTCACGCGGCATCCTTCCAAATGGGTCGGCCGAGCGATAGGAAATTGGCTGGCTCATACGCCTCCGACGGAACGAATGAGTCTCACGAGGGGCATGACCAGAGCGGCAATCACCGCACCGACCATGACCGCCGTCAGCAACAGCAGCAGCGGCGAAAGGATCCCCGGCAGCAATCCCAATCGCATCTCAGCCTGCTCCTGATACATCTGCGTCAGGCTCTGGAGGGTCTGCGCCAGGCTGCGGTTTTCAATGCCCAGGCCTATGGCGGCGATGACGACCGGCGGCAGCACGCGCCCGCGCCCCGCCGCGGAAAAAGGCTTGCCGGACTCCAGGACGGCGATCAGCGACAGGCCGTCGTCTCGCAACGCCGGCGAACCGCACACATCGCCAGCCAGCTCGATCGCCGTCGGCAGATCCAGCCCCGCCTCCACCCCCAGCCGCAACCCATTGCACCAGCCGGCCAACAGGTTTCGCTTGAGCACCGGCCCGATCAGCGGCAACGGCAGCACCAGCACATCGGCCAGTTTCCGATCCAATCCCCTCGCTCGCAGCATCAGCCCGATCAGCGGGGCGGCCAATACGATCGCCAAAAACGCAACCGCAACGCCAGGCAACCCCTTCCCCAACGCCATCACGATCTCCGTTATCACCGGCATCTGAACCTTGAAGCTCGCGAAAATCGCTCGGAATGAGGGCAGCACGTACCACCCGAGAAACGCCACGATCATCGCCAAGCCGACCATCACCATCAGCGGATATGCGAAACTTCGCCAGAGCAGCGCCCGCATCCGCCGAACCAGTTCCAGGTGCCGCGACAGGCTGAACAGCATGCCGGGCAGGTTGTTGGCCCGGACTCCAGCCTCGATCAGCCGGCCATACATCGACGGAAACTGCCCCTGATGCCTCTCCAGCGCCGCCCCCAGGGCAACGCCTTTTTCCAACTCGTCGGCAATTTGCCGCACCGTGGTCGAAAGCCGGCCGCTACGCATGTCCTGGGCGATTAACCGCAGACCCTGCTCGATCGGCAAGCCCGCGGCAGTCAGATAGCCCAGTTGCTGATTGAACGCGATGAAATCGTCGCCTCGCAGCGCCTTGGGCTTCGCCGCCTCACCGGCTGGGACAAGCTCAATCACCCGCAGATGCATCGCCTCAAGCTGCAGCACCGCCTCATCCGCACTGGCCGCATCGATCGTGCCGGAAAGCGGCTGGCCTTCGACCGTCTGGGCCTGATACGCAAATGTACAAATTGCCTGCGTGGTAAGCGTCATGGGTGTCGATCCGTAGAAGTCTGAAATTTGAAAATCAGGAGTAGCGCTCGCCGGGGTCATGCATCTTCCCCAAAGACGCGCCGCACCTCCGTGGCATCGGTCAGGCCCCGGATCACCAGATCGTCCGCCACAGCCCTCATGCTAGCATATCGCGATTGCGATTGATAGCTTTTTCTAAGCCGATCCGCGTCGCCTCGCTCCAGAACCGCCTTCCGCAACGCATCATCCATCACCACCATCTCGGCCGCTGGCACTCGGCCGCGGTATTCACCGCCGTTCACCGTTCGCCGCAGCAGCCGCTGGGCAACAACGCCAAACAGCGCGCTGGTGATCTGATAAGGCTCCAAACCCATCTCAAACAGGCGCGAAATCGCGCCCGCCGGGCTGGCCGCGTGAAGTGTGCAGATCAGCCGATGCCCGGACAGCGCCGCCTGAATCGCCAGCGACGCGGTGGCGGCGTCGCGGATCTCGCCGAGCATCAGGATCTGCGGGTCCTGGCGCAGAATGCTCTTCAGCGCCCGCTCGTACGTCATTTCACCAAACGCCGAAACCTCGATCTGCGTCACCCCGGGCAGATTCCGCTCCACAGGGTCCTCGAGACAGATGATGCTCAGCCCCGGCGAAAGCTCGACGATCTTCTGAAGCAAAGCGTAGATCGTTGTCGTCTTGCCCGACCCCGCCGGTCCCGTCATGGCAAGCATCCCCGCATCGCTGCGGACAAAACGCATCAAGCCGTCCATCACCTGTCCCGGCAGATCGAGCTGGTCCAGCGTTCGCGGCTGAATCAACTCCGCCGGCAGCCGCACCGCCGCGCGGATCCCCTGCGAGGTCGGAATGATCGCCAGCCGCATCTCCAACGGAGCTTCAGCCGCCGGCAACGCGACACGCAGCCGCCCCTCCTGCGGAATGTCCAGCCGATACGTCAAGAGCTGCGCCATCACCATCAGGCGATTGACGATCGTGCGCCCAACAGCCGGATCGTACTGGCCCGCGATGTGCAGCAGCCCATCAACCCGGTATCTCACATCATACCCGTCGGCGGTGGGCTCGATATGCACGTCTGACGCGCGCTGACACAACGCCTGATTCAGAATCTGATCGACAAACTGCCTGGCATCATTGGGCGGGGTGGAATCCTCTGGCATGGCGACGATTCTAACACGTCGGCCAAACAGAGTCGCATCCTGCCGCATGAGCACAACCAAGGGCGCAAAGAGAAACCGCGTGCTTTGTCAGCACGCGGTGTTCTGTTTCTCCAAGGCCGCAAGCCCAAGGCCCGACGGCACACTCCTGCAACGCCAAGCGACCACCCACAGCCGCCCGGCCACCACACGGCACATATCGCACCTGACTCGTCCGATGTTATGCCGCGTGAGCGGACGGAGTCAAGAGTGTTTTTCGTGGAATCATCGCCGTCAGCGGAAACACACTCAGGAGCGGCTATCGAGCGGATCGTCAGGGCTGCGCAGCGACAGCGTATCGATAAGCCCGATGAACGGCTGCTCTGTCGCAGGCAACCTGGGCCCCGATTGCAAACGCAAACCGGCAACACCTGATGACGCTGACAGTGGCCCCAATTGCCCGATGAACGCGCTGTCGATCAGGAAGTAATCGTCCGAGTTCACCACCCCATCGTAGTTGAAATCGCCGTTGCCATAGCCGCCCTGCTGGCTGACGAATCCCGAATCGGCCAGGAAGTAATCATCGGCATTCACGATGCCGTCCAGGTTCGCGTCGCCATTCCAGGTGTACTTGACGACGGTGGCGTTGGGCCCGGACCCGTAATCGATGAACGTTCCGTCGCCTTTGTCATTGGGACCGATCGCGAGGCCCGTCGGCCCCGCGGCGGCCTTGGCGGCGGAAGACATGATGCCGTTCCCGGTCCATGCGCCGTCGGCCCGGCCGGACTTCACAAGTTCGCGGATCGCCGCGGCGTCGGGAACCTTGACGAACAGGTCGTTGTCCGCCAGGTCCAGCGTGGCGGCCGGGCCAAGGGTCAATGTGCCCACTCGCAACGGCGTCGCCCCGCCAGGCGGCAAGGCCACGCTTGCCGAACCACTGATGCTCAACGTCGCCAGATCGATCATACCCGGGTTGTACACGTTCAGCCGAACCGTCGCACTGTCATAAGTGATCGGCGAAGTCCCAAAGGTCACCTGCGCCGGATCGACCGCCAAGCTGTCCGTGTCCTTCATTCCGGCGATTTCCAGGATGTCGTCGCCGCCGCCCCCATCGTAGTTCAGCATGCCCGGGGTAATGCGGTCGCCACCGAGGAAAGTGACCGTCAGCACATCATCGCCATCCCCGGCGGACACGAGGACCTGGCTGGTCTGCGACAGGGCTATGCCCATCATGAAGGTCTGGTTCTGCTCGAAAAACAGGTCGTTGTAATCAACCCGGACCCGCATCGTGTCGTTGCCGGCGCCGCCTTTTATCAAGACCATGGACGGCCCGTAATCCGCCGTCCCCGGGACAAAGGCCCACACCGTGTAAATGCCGATTCCCTCCGCCGGATCCGGATCCGTGAAGCTCGTGCTGTCAGCCGCCAGCGTAGCGATGAGGCTGCCCTGCACGCCGTCGTCCCGGTAGACCTGGTAGCCGTCTTCATTGGTTGCGTTGTCCTTCCACCGCAATTCCAGTTGTCCGCCAGCCAGCAGAGTGCCCCTCAGGTCCGTCGGCCGCGCCAGCATCGTCACGGTCGTCTTGACGGTCGCCGTGCCCGACACGGAGCCGAACGTCGCCTGCACCACGGTCGTCGCGGAGGACGATGGAGCGGTAAACAGACCGTCCTGGGTGATCTGTCCGCCTCCGGAGACAACGCTCCAAGTCGCAACGGGATTGCCCGCCATCGGCTGCGTGAACTGGTCGGCAACCACGGCCGAGAACTGCTGCGTCGCGTTGTGCTCGAGCTCGACGGAGGCCGGGTGAACCGTGACGCCGCTGAGCACCTGATCGACCGTCACCGTCACATCGCTGGTCACAAACTGCCCCGAGGAATCGGTGATCATCGCGGTGAACGTGTAGACGCCGGCCTGGTGGAACGTGACGGTCGTGGTTTTGGCGGCGTTGGTGGCATTGACCGAGAAATCGGGGCTTTGGGCGCCGGCGGGAAGGGTGGTGACGGCCCAATCGTAATGGAGATTGGCTTCGCCGTGGTCGTCGGCGCCAAGCACGGACAAAGCGGTCGTCGTCGTAATGACCGGATCGTCGGCAGAATTGGCGGCGGTCTTGACCGTGGGCGCTTTGTTGGCGACTGCAACTTTATCGACCGTCGAAGTGCCCAGCTTGGTGTTGACGCGGCTGGTTGCGGCCAGACCGATGTAGGCCGTCGTGTTCATCGAAAGGGTCGTGCTGCCAACCTGGGTCCAGTCATTGGTGCCGCCCGTGGCCGAGATGTACCCGGTGAAGGTGGTTCCGGCGCGAACGAGCTTGACATAGTACGGGGTAGCCGCGGTTGTCAGGCCGGTGACGGTGCTCGTGGCGCCGCCGATGGTTTTGCGGTATTGCATGATGGCGCCGTTGCTGGGAGTCAGGTAGACCATCATGTTCCTGGCATTGGCATTGAGCGTCTCGCGGATCATGACGCCGACTTTGGCCGAGTCGTCCGTGTTCTCGATCGTGGAGACGCGCGCCACGATCTGGCCGTCGCCGATCAGCGGCTGATAGGTGTAGCGGAAGGAATCGGTGGTGCCGGCGATGTCGCTGCCGCTGCTGATGAGGGTATAAACTCCGCCGGACAAGCCGCTGGCCCCGCCGCCGCCGACTGAGCCGACGTCCTTCGATGTCCACGGCGACGGCAGCGCCGCGGCCGCCGGCGTCGCGGTAAAAATCGACGTCGGATACAGGCCCACGCCGGTCCCTTTCAGGCCTATCACGCGGTAATAATATTTCTTGAGCGGCTGGACGGTCGTGTCGGTGTGGGTCGTGATGTTGCCGGCAACCGTCGCCAACGTGGTAAACGTGTCGCCATCGGTTGACCGCTCGATCCGATAGCCGGTTTCCACGGACAGATCGGTCCAGCGGAAGACGATGCGGTTGTATGCCACCGAGTCAAAGGCCGTCCCCACCACCGCCGGCAAACGGGTATAGGCGTTGGACGCCGCCGTTGCCAGCCCGTCGCCGAGAGAACTGGTCGGCACAACGCGGTAGTAGTAGACCGTACTGTTGCTCAGGCCGGTGTCGGTCCAACTCGGGACGTTCTTGCCGACCGTGCCGCGGGAGGTGAACGTGCTGCCGTCGGTGGATCGCTCGATGCGGTAGCCGCTCTCGCCGCTGGTGTCTTTCCAGTTCAACACCAGCGAACTGGTGCTCGGCGAGGTAATCGTCAGGCCCGTCGGAGCCGACGGGCGATTGACGGCATAGGCCACATTGGAGGGAACCGACGCGCCGGTCGCATCGAGCGCGCTGACCCGATAGAAGTAGCGTATGGAGCCGACCAAGGCGCTGTCGATGTACGTCGTCACGCCCGCCGCCGTTGCGCCGACGCGCGAGAAGTTAACGCCGTCCCCCGAGCGATCGACACCAAAGCCTGTCTCGCCTGCCACGTCATCCCAGTTCAGGCTCAGCCCCGTGCCCGTGGCGACGGCGACGCTCAGGTTCTCAGGCGCGGGAAGGCTGTTGTAGACCGGCGAAGTCCCGCCGATCGTGCCGGTGAGGCTTACATCGCTGAATGTCGCGGTGTTCAGGCGGGACTGATCGTAAGAGCAGACCGCCAGGCCAATATAGACCTTGGACGACATCGAGACGGTGGCCGTCTTCCACAACGTATAGTCCTGGCCATCGATGGAGGTGTAGGCGGAGAACAACGACCCCTTGCGGACGAGTTTGAGCCAGATGAAGGAGAACCCCGAGGAGGTCGGACGGTACTCGGAGCTTGTGCCCCCCGTGGTGGTGCGCCAGATCATCCGCAGCCCGTTGGCCCAGGTGGTCGCCAGGGTCACCTGCCTGGCGTTGTTGGCGACGCTCTCGCGGATCATCAGGCCTGCCGCGGCGGCCGAGTTGGTTTCCTGCAGACCCGCCACCTGAGCGACAATCTGGCCATCGCCGGTGAGCGTCTGGTAGGCGAAATGGAAGTGGTCGGTGGTGCCGTCGATGTCGGAGCCGGAGCCGGCAACCGTGAAAAGCCCCGTTGATGAATCATACTCCGCAAAACCCGCCTGATTGGTGGTGCCGATGTCCTGGCTGGTCCACCCCGGAGCCAGCGAGTGAACATTGATGTCATAGGCGCCAACGTCACCGTAGTTGCCGTGGCTGGAGACAATCCCGTAGTAGGTGCCGGCCGGCAGGACCATCGTGATCACCTGGTCGTTGGTGTCGCCGTCCTTGGCAGCGAGCAGGGTGCCGTCGGGCTCGTAGATCGCCAGCTTGAGATCAACGCCGGAAGGCGAATCGGGCACCGCGGCGATACGGAGGCTGCCGCCCTCGGCCGTAAACGAAAACGCGTCGGAATCGGTCAATCGCTCGATGATGCCGCTGGCAGTCTGGCCGTCCTGGTTGGCGGCCAGCGCCGTGGCGGTGGCGATGGTGCCGCCATACTCGTCTTTGCGATAGCCATCCCCGCCGGGTTTTTCGTAGGTCTTGATCTTCTTGGCGATATAGTCGATGTCATCCTGAAGATCACTGACCGGATTTGAGGAGTTCGAGGGATGCCCGATCGACCACTTGTGGATCTGCCCCGCATAATCCACGCCCATGAGTTGCCCATGCAGGGGATCGAGTTCACCCGCGTATTCGGCAGTTTTGTTGCCGAGCAGGTCGTAATTGCTCTGGTGCCACAGGCCGAAGACATGCCCCACCTCGTGGGCCATGCCCGTAACCCGGCTGCTGGCATTGCTGCTGACGTTGAAGGCATTGTGGGTGGTATTGGGGAACGTGCCCACCCATGCCCAGCCGCCCGTGGCCCCGCCGGTGTTGTTGCCGATAATGTCCCATGCCATCGGCACCGTAGGCTTCTGCGTGGTGACGTTCGTGTCGAACATCGCAAAGTACACCGACATCTGCCGCCAGGCTTCGCTGATGGTGTCCTGCTCCGCCTGATTGAAAGTGCTCGGATCGCCATCGACGTCGTAGGGATCGACGCTCTGCCCCGTATCCCCATCAAAATCAAGATAGATCGCCGTCGGCGCCCCCGCAAGACTGTTGAGAATCGGAAGCCCATTCGCCGCCACCTCCCGTGGCACATCGGCCAACGCGCCCGCGGACGCAGCAACCGGCTCCGCCAACCCGGCGGCCGGCCCAGGGCACATCGGGTCCCGCTCCACCTGGACATCGCCAATCCAAGGATTACCCCCCCACAAACTCAACGTGAACTCCAGCGGTGTCGGCTGCGCGTCCAAAAAAACGCGCGACTCCAAGCTCTGAATCGCCGCCTGCAGGACCCGACCCCTGGATCGAGATCGCCTACATCCCCCAACAGGCGGCCACAAACTCATCACCTGGTCCTCCACGGGCTGCAACGACTCCGCACCAACTGAAGATCAGAAGCCACAGAGCCTATACGCTGCCCTGTACGCGTACTTACACCTGAGTCGATTATGGTGCCCAAAGCCCGCTTGGTCAATAAATTACCTATCCATGTGGCAAAGAGAGCCTATGCCCGAAAACAATGCCCACGGAACCCAGTCCGTGGGCATCTGATCGCTTGTCGCAGACCTAATCGTCACTATTATCAGCACTTACCCATCTTACGCAGGCCGTCAATGCACTCCTTCACGCTCTCCAACGGCCTCGAGCCGCTTTCGTGCTCGACAATGTACCATTCCGTCTTGCCCGGCTTCTCACAAAGCTCAAAAATCTCAGGCCACTTGACCTCGCCTTCGCCGATCGGGGCACCGTCTTTGCCGCCGTGTTCCTTGAGGTGAATGGTCACCGCGCGCCCGGGGAACTTCTTCAGTACCGCGTACGGATCGCCGCCCCCACCCATGCAGTTGTCGGTGTCAAGCTGCATCACCACTTCTTCGCTGGTGTTGGAGAAGAACAGGTCCCAATGCGTCTCGTCGCCGATCTTCTTGAAATCCCCGCCGTGCGCGTGATATCCGACCTTCATGCCATCGGCTTTGACTTTCTGCGCTATTTCCGAGAAGAACGCACCAAGCTGCTTGCATTTCTCGACCGTGGCAAAGCGATCTTCGGGGATGTAGGGGCAGATGAGGAACTTATTGCCGAGGATCTTGTGGAACTCGACGGTCTTCTTCAGGTTATCGCCAGTGAGCGTCTCAAGGCCGGTGTGGGTTCCGCAGCAGACCAGCCCGTTGTCATCCAACAGCGTCCGAAGCGGCTTGGCGTCTCGCCCATAGTAGCCGGCGAACTCCACGCCCTTGTAGCCCATCTTCGAGACCGCGGCGAGGACGCGGGGCAGGTTCTTCTCACATTCGCCACGCACCGAGTAAAGCTGCAGTCCGATCGGGATCTTCTTGCTCATTTCGTTTTGCGCTCCGATTAAGTTGGCAGGCAGCACATACATCGCCGCTGCGCCTGCACCCAGTTTCAACATGTTTCGCCGAGATACGCTCATGATGCCTCCTGAAGGTTCGGGGTTTGTTGCAAGACAGGAGCATACTTCGGGTAGGGCACAAGGGGAAGAGCGCGACCAGGCAATGCAGATCCGTCAGACCCCCCGCACCCGCCGGGGGGCAGCCTGCGGCCGCAACTGGGCGATCGCCTGCGGAGCCAGCGGGCGGATGTCATCTCCCCCACGGAGAATGATCTCGCACGCCAACTCAAAGAACACGGCCTTCTGAATCACGTCATCGAAGCTCTTGCCGACGACGATTTGGCCATGGTTCGCCATCATCGCCAGGTCGTGGTCCTTCATCGCCGAGACAACCGCTTCCGCCAACCCCCGCGAGCCTGGCAGGTTGTACGGCACAACCCCAATTGGCCCGATGTAATAGGCAATCTCCGGAATGACCGCGAAATCGATCTCGTTCAGCCTGCGCGAACACGCCAACGCCGTCGCCGCCGTCGTCTGAAAGTGCAGAACGACGTTCACATCCGCCCGCGTCCGCAGCACACCCGCATGAAAGCCGATCTCGACCGATGGGCTCTTGCCGTCCAGGCTCACCTCGTCGGCAATCCGACACACCGCCACGTCGGCGGCAGTGAGGTCCGCCATCCACGATCGCGACGCCTTCACCAGCATATGCTGCTCGTCAAGCCGGCACGACAGGTTGCCGCTGCTGCAGCGCATCAGGCCGTACCGGGCCATCCGCCGCGCCCCGGCGGCGAATTCCTCGAGCTTCTCCTGCGCAATATCCATTGGCCATCCTGAAGTGGGCCGCATTCTACAGAGACCGCCCGCAAGTTGAAACGATGAGGACACCACCCCTCGGCGGATCGAGCCTATTTGTCCAGCGCCGCCAGCTTCTTCAAAAGGTATTCGCCGCTCTTGACCTCCGTCCCATCCTTGAACCGGATCACGTACGGCTTGCCCGTCGTGGAGGACTTGCTCGCCAGTTCCTTCACAAACTCCTCGGCCGTCTTGAGCTTGTCCTTGTCCCGGTTCCACCTGTATCGCATGAGCGCGGCCGCGGTGGCGGCGCTGTGTTCCGCGTCATTGCGGATGAACGTCGCGCCCTCGAGCTTGGCGATGCTGTCGATGAGGTACTCGACCGTCTGCGGTTCGGTCATCGCCGGCCGCGTGGCGGCCTGCGCGGCGGCTGGCGCGGCCTGGGTGGACGGCGCTGTGGCCGGCGATTTCCGCGCAGAGGCCTCTTCATAACAGCCAGTGCAGAGCAGCAGCATGATCAGCAGGAGTGATCGCATGGGATGCTCCATGACGGATAGCCTACACAAACACCTCGCCCACGCCGCACGCAAAACCTGGCACAACATCTTCGCCGGTTAGCTGGTCCTTCTCCGCCAGAACCTGCACCTGTGGGCCGGGCTTGTAGACGGTCACAGTGCGATGCTTGGGGTTGACGACCCAGACGATGCGCGTGCCGCCGGCAAGCCAATCGGCGACCTTTTCATGCACCTCTTCGAACGTGTCGCCGGGGGAGACGACTTCGACGGCCAGGTCGGGCGCTCCGGAAAAGAACTTCTTGGGAATGCCGGACGATGGGATACGCGATTGCGAAACAAATGCGATATCGGGAGCGCGCACGGTGTCCGGGTCATGTGAGATGATGAAGCCTGTCTCCGCGCCGAATACAACGCCCAGCCGACGCGACTTTACGTGCTGGCCAAGTGGCACACTCAAGTTGATGATTGTTGCGCCGTGTTCACTTCCCGCAGGTGCCATAATTCGAAGCTCCCCTCTGACCAGTTCGGATCGATTGCCGTCATTGGGCCGATTCCAGAGGTCATCGGCCGTCATCGGCTTGTGCGTGGTCGTCATATCATCACCTCACGGACTGCTTCTAACAGGATTGTAACACCGGCTGCTGCCAAAGGGGCGCAAAAACTCAGATCGCTGAGGATAGCATCCTGATCACGTGCCTCGGCCGATCTCGCCTGCTCGTCTCCTTTCTATGCGACGCAATACAAGCTCGCCGATCAGCAAGCCTGCAACCCAGGGTGGGGCAATGAAGAGGCTGACCGTTTGGAGCCAAAGCAAGTTGTACCAGTTGAGCGGCCCCAAGCCAGTCGCGAGTGTAATCCACGACCACGCAACACACTCGGCAAGAGCCAATACCAGCAGCAGCTCGGTATAGCCCCAACGCCGCCATCCCCGCAGCGCCGTGCTCAGGAGGAGGATCAGCACCGCCGAGGTGACAACCGCACGGGAATCTCGTCCGCGGCTGACGTCAGACCAAAGCCTTGCTACGAGAATGCCCCCAAACGCACACACCATCGTTCCAACCAGCCCCATCACGGCGCGGACTATCGTCCGCCCAAGTCGCTTCGGTCGAGCCACCGGCGTCTCATATGACAAGATGGGCTTTACGTCCGCCATGCGCGTGCTGACGACAGATGAGTTTCGGCTCTTCGGATGCATCCTCAGCGATATGCGTCGCTCCGATGCCGCACTGCGGCGATGTCCACAATCTGTGTTGGATCATCAACGGTGTACAGCACTCGCCAATCGCCGACACGGATGCGCCACTCGTCGTGGCTCCCCGTCAGTTTGACGCACCCGGGAGGACGCGGGCTCTTGGCCAGTCTCTCGATGATGCCCAGGATGCGACGCGCGACCGGGGGGTCGAGCCGTTGCAGCTCTCGCACCGCCGACCTCGCGAAAGTGATTCGGTAATCAGGCATGGGCCTTGGCAGCCCGACGCGAAAGCCGCTTGCGCACCTGCGCCAGGGACTCGCGCCGCTCGCCCTGTCGAGACGCGATCAGCAACCGATCATGAATATCCTCCCACAGCCGACGATGGTCCCGCAGATTGAGAATAACAGCCGTCTTGTTTCCCGCCTCGTCCACCAGATAGCTCACGCCTTTCATTGTTGCGACTCCGTTTAGTCCAGGTTCATCGACATCAGGAACTGCGCGTTGCTCGGAACTTTTTCAAGGCGGCCGCGGAGCAACTCGATGGCCTCGACGGGGTTCATATCCGACAGAACCCGGCGAAGACGATACACCAGCTCCAGCTCCTTCGGATCGAGCAGCAGCTCTTCGCGGCGAGTGCCGGAGGAGTTGATGTCGATCGCCGGCCAGATGCGCTTGTCCACCAGCCGGCGGTCCAGGTGCAGCTCGGCGTTGCCGGTGCCCTTGAACTCCTCGAAAATGACTTCGTCCATCTTCGAGCCGGTATCAACCAGCGCGGTGCCCAGGATCGTCAGTGAGCCGCCTTCCTCGAGCTTACGGGCGGCGCCGAAGAACCGCTTGGGCTTCTGCAAAGCGTTGGCGTCAACGCCACCTGTCAAAATTTTGCCAGAATGAGGCACTTCGGTGTTATAAGCACGCGCCAACCGAGTGATCGAGTCGAGCAGGACGACAACGTCCTTGCCAAACTCGACGTAACGCTTGGCCTTTTCAATCACCATCTCGGCCACCTGAACGTGACGGCTGGCGGGCTCGTCGAAGGTCGAGCTGACAACCTCGGCCTTGGTGTTCCGCTCCATGTCGGTCACTTCTTCAGGCCGCTCGTCGATCAGCAGGACGATCAGGATGACTTCGGGGTTGTTGGCGCTGATCGAGTTGGCGATCTTCTGCAGCAACACCGTCTTGCCGGTCCGCGGGGGAGCGACGATGAGCATGCGCTGGCCCTTGCCGATCGGCGTGACCAGATCCACGATCCGCATGTTCATCTCTTTGGGGTTGGTTTCGAGAATGAAGCGGGTATTCGGGTGCAGAGGGGTGAGGTCTTCGAAGTTCGTGACTTCGGTGATCCGCTCGGGGTCCTCGCCGTTGATGGCTTCGACGCGGAGCAACGCGAAGTAGCGTTCCGACTCCTTGGGCGGCCGGATCTGCCCTTGGACGACGTGGCCATTGCGCAGGCCAAAACGCCGAATCTGCGAGGGACTGATGTAGATATCATCAGGGCATGGCAAATAGCTGTACTCGGGCGAACGGAGGAAGCCAAAGCCATCGGGGAGGATTTCCAGCACGCCTTCGCCGTACATCAAGCCGTTCTGCCGGATCCGGGCGCGAAGGACCTGGAAGATCAGATCCTGTTTCTTCAGGCCGATGTAGTCCTGAATGCCTTCGGATTTCGCGATCTCATGGAGCTGATGGACATCCATCTGCTGGAGGTCGCGGATGAAGAGCTTGCCGCCTTTGACCTGCTCGTATCTGGCGTTGGTCTCTTCGTCGATACACGCGATGTCCTCGCTGCCTTGCTTCTCGGGCCTGTTCGGCTTTTCGACCTTCTCCGGCTTCTCAGCCTTCTCCGGCTTCTCAGCCTTTTCCGGCTTCACTGCCTTTTCCACCGGAGGCGGGGCTGCAACGGGGGGGGCCTCCACGGCGATGGCGATGGCAGCCGAGTCGGCTTCGGCCTCGACGCTCTCGACGTGGTTGTTGTTACCGACAGCCGTAGCGGTTGCCTGGCTATTCTGCTCCGGTGCCGCTGACTCACGCACACGCTCACGGTCACGCTCACGGTGTGGGGTGTGCCGGCGTGGTTTTCCTGGACTCTTGGCCATGGCTACTGGGCCTCCAAAAAGCTGGGTGGGAGAACTCTGTGTTAAGTTCCTGTCAATTAAAACGTTGTAGTCCCCCGAACAATAATGATTCGTATCGCATCCGCTAAGCCCACAGGTCCGCGACTCAGCCGCACCCGACTAACCCATGTTGAGATCACGGAAGTAATTACATCGCAATGCCGGCGCGGGCAACCTGGCGATCAGTGATCAAAGGGGGCTTACAGTAGTACTCCGATCGCCGCCAGAGGTTCGGATGCCTCGTTACAAAAAAAACCGCGGAAAAGATCGTTAGTCTGTCGCTATGGCATGCGCACCCAGCAACTCGCCGCCTAAGTCCCCGGCCCATAGCCCTGCCCGGAACACTACCGTCGAACTTCAGCGAGAATACTGGAAAGCACTTCGCGGACTTGACGGCGGACATCTTCGTCCGCATCAGCGGTATTACAAATAGTATTTTTAGCGATTTTGCGCTTGTTGTCCAGTGGCAACTGGGATTTTTCTCTTGCAATCCACTGGGCGACGGTCCAGCCCCGGGAAACCTGCACCCGCCGGAGGCGCTCTTCGGCAGGGGTATCGACGAACACGATGGCGTCGCATTGGCGGGCCAGGCCGACCTCCACCAGCAGGGGTGTATCCCAGATAAAAGCAGCAATGTTCACGTCGTGAACGTGGGCAGCCATCGTCTGGTCACGGAGTTGGCCCACCAATGGGTGAAGCAGGGCTTCGAGGCGGCGGAGCTGGCCGGGGTCGTTGAAAACGATGGCAGCGATGCCAGGGTGGTTGATTTGGCCATTGGGGAGGAACGCGGCTGGTCCCCACCATGAGCGGAGCGTCGTTTGGACCTCGGGGAGCTGGTAGACCAGCGAAACCTGATCATCCGAGTTGATGACCAGGCAGCCGAACTGGCCGAACAGGTTGGCGACGTAGGACTTGCCGGAGCCGACGCCGCCGATGATGCCGATAATGGGTTTGCCGTCAAACATGGGGTTGGGAGTCTGGATTGTAGATTGTGGATTCTCGTTTGGAAGACCTTGCCGGGGTTCCGGTGATCGTTCCGGCGTATGTGAATCGCGAGCGACAGACCCAGCTATGAATCCCGGGTCCGGGAAGCAGCGTGCGGCCTCGCCGGCCATTGCCAGAATCCTGGTTCATGTTGCGATCGGTCTTCGGCGCGGCCCTCTGTGGCTCGGTCGGGAGTGGGCTGCTACCATACGAACCACATCTACAGGAGACCGCGCATGGCTGAGAAGAAATTCCTCGCTTTCGACATCGGTGCTGAGTCCGGGCGTGCCATTATCGGGACCCTCAGTGACGCGCGACTCACGCTGGAAGAGAAACACCGGTTTGCCAACCCGTCCGGCAAGATCAATGGGCACTTCCACTGGTCGCTCCTGGGCCAATGGGAGGAGCTGAAGACCGGGCTGCGCAAGGCGGCTCGTTCGCTGGGGTCCGGCAAGCTCTCCGGCATCGGCGTCGATACCTGGGGCGTCGATTTTGGCCTGCTGGACCGCAACGGCGACATCCTCGGCAACCCGTTCATGTACCGCGACCCGCGCACCGACGGCGTGATGGATAAGGTGTTCCAGCGCGTTCCGCGCCAGAAGGTCTTCGCGGCCACCGGCATCCAGTTCCTTCCGTTCAACAGCCTGTTCCAGCTCTACGCGATGAAGCTGGCGAACTCGCCGCTTTTGATGATGGCGGACAAGCTGCTGTTCGTGCCCGACTTGTTCCATTATCTGTTCACGGGCGTGAAGAAGAACGAGTTCTCGATCGCGACGACCAGCCAGTTTTACGACCCGGCCAAAAAAGCGTGGGCCAGCGACCTGCTCAAGCAGTTGGAGCTGCCCACGAGCATCCTCTGTGACATTGTTCCCGCGGGCACCATCCTGGGCGAACTCAAAAAGGACGTGGCGGACGAGTGCGGTGTCGCCGGCATCCCCGTGATCACCCCGGCTTCGCATGACACGGGATCGGCGGTCGCGGCCGTTCCGGCCGAGGGCGACGCATGGTGCTATATCTCGTCGGGCACCTGGTCGCTGATGGGCGTCGAACTGCCCACCCCAATCATCAATGACAAATCGCTCAAATACAACTATACCAATGAAGGCGGCGTCAACGGGACCATTCGCTTCCTGAAGAACATCATGGGCATGTGGCCGGTGCAGGAATGCCGCCGGCAGTGGCTCAAGGAAGGGCGCGAATACAGCTACGGCGAGCTTACCAGACTCGCGACCGACGCCAAGCCGTTTCTGACGCTGCTCAACCCCGACCACCCGCCGTTTCTGACGCCTGGGGAGATGCCGCGGAAGATTGAGGAGTTCTGCAGGAAAACCAATCAGGCCGCCCCCTCGAGTGCGGGCGACTTTGTCCGCGCGTGCCTGGAAGGCCTTGCCTTGACCTACCGCAAAACCCTCGAAGGCCTCGAAGACGTGCTCGGGAAAAAAATCCGGGTGATCCACATCGTCGGCGGCGGCTGTCAGAATGATCTGCTGAACCAGATGACGGCCGACGCCTGCGCTCGGCCCGTGCTGGCGGGTCCCGTCGAGGCCACGGCGATCGGCAACCTGCTCGTGCAGGCGATGGCCACCGGGGACGTAAAATCACTGGCCGAGGTGCGCTCGATCATTGCCGCCAGCTTCGACCTCAAGCGATACGAGCCACGGGACACTGCAACCTGGGACAAGGCCTACCTCCGGTATCAGGAGATCCTATAGGTGATCATCGATTGCCACGTTCACATCTCCGCGTTCACCCATGGCCACGGGCACATGTCCGAGCGCCTGCTCAAATCGCTGGCATTTCGGTTCATGCGCATGCGGTTGGGGATCTGGGGCACCGACGAATCGACCGAACGCACGATCGAAACGCGGCTGGTTCAGACGATCGACCAGACTCGCGAAATCGACGCCGCCGTCGTGCTCGCTTTCGATGCCGTCTACGATCGCGACGGCCGTCCGGATCCGTCGCGCACCCACATCCACGTTACCAACGATTACGTCACGGAGGTTGTCGCCCGTCACCCTGGGAAAATGCTGCTCGGGTGCTCGGTGAATCCGTATCGCAAAGATGCCGTGGCCGAGCTGGAGCGATGTGTCAAAGCCGGCGCGGTTCTGATGAAATGGCTGCCGGTGACGCAGGCGTTTAATCCCGCGGATGATCGCTGCATTCCCCTGTACGACGCGATGGCGCACCACAAGCTCCCGCTGCTCTGCCACACCGGGTACGAGCAGGCTTTGCCCATCCTGGACATCGCGACGGCGGACCCGACGCTCCTGGAATTGCCGCTCGAGCGAGGCGTGACGGTCATCGCCGCCCACTGCGCAACCCGATCGCTGCCCTGGCAGAGAGATTACTTGCCCAAGTTCGTGCGTCTGGCGCACGAGTACGAGCATTTTTACGGCGACACCGCCGCCCTCAATTTCCCCACGCGCTGGTATGCCTATACGTCGCTTCTGAACGATCAGACCGTCCGCAACAAACTCGTCCACGGCAGCGATTGGCCGATCCTGCCCGTGCCGTCGCCCAGACGCGTTGGCTTCTTCGAATCGTTCAGGCTGATGCACGAGCCAAACTGGATGCGCCGCGACGTCTTGATCAAGCGGAAGATGGGGTTCGACGACGCGTATTGGCATCGCGCGGCGAAAATCTTGCGAATAGCGGAAAAGAGCGAGCCTCCAGGGAAGCCGTGACTGCAGTTGCCCAATTTACGCACCCCGCACTGTGACAACACTGGCGCCTGACAACTGCCGTCTACTTCCCCCGTCTCCCCACCTCCCCGTGCCGCGACGCCGCCGCCTGGTAATTCTGCGCAATCGGCATCCGCCGCCCAAACCCAAACGCCCGGCTCGTCACCTTCAACCCCGGCGCCGCCTGCCGACGCTTATACTCGCTCCGATCCACCATCTTCATCACCCGCAGCACCGTCGCCGCATCAAACCCCTCCCCAATTATCTCCGCCGCACCCTTCTCCTCCTCCACATACCGATACAAAATCGCGTCCAACACTTCGTATGCCGGCAGCGAGTCCTGATCCGTCTGGTTCGGCCTCAGCTCCGCCGACGGCGGCTTCGTTATGCTGTTCCGCGGAATCAATTCCCGACCCGCCGAAGCATTGATGTACCCCGCTAACTCATAAATCGTCGTCTTCGGAACATCGCTGATCACCGCCAGACCCCCACACATATCCCCATACAACGTGCAATACCCCACCGCCAACTCGCTCTTATTCCCCGTCGTCAACAATAGATGATTGAACCGATTCGAAAACGCCATCAATATCCCACCCCGCACCCTCGCCTGAATGTTCTGCTCCGTCAAATCATCCCCGAGCGCCCAATCCCCCATCCCGCTCGGATTGAACACCGACGCCAAACTCCCCTCATACGCATCATGCACCGCCTTGATCGGAACCCCATGAAACTCAATCCCCAGATTCGCCGCCAGCGTCTTCGCATCCGTGATTGAATGCTCCGAGCTGAATCGGCTCGGCATCGACACCCCCACCACCCGCTCCTTCCCCAACGCCGCCACCGCCAACGCGCACGTCACCGCCGAATCAATCCCCCCCGACAACCCCAACACCACGCTCTTAAAAAAGCACTTCCCCACATAATCCCGCAACCCCAGCACCAGCGCCTTATAAATCGACTCAATCCCCGTGGATGGCCTCTCCACCCTTGAACTCTTGAACCCTTGAACTTTTGAACCCTCCTCCACATCCACCACCAGCAGATCCTCCTCAAAATCCTTCGCCTGCCCGATCACATTCCCCGCCGCATCAAACGCCACGCTGTTCCCGTCAAATACCAGCTCATCATTCCCCCCCACCTGGTTCACATACACCAACGGCGTCGAAAACCGCCTCACCTGCTCCGCAAACAACTTCAGCCGAAACGCATGCTTCCCCTCCACGAACGGCGACGCGCTGGCATTCACCGCCACCCTCGCTCCCGCCCGGTTCAAATCCGCAATCGGATTCTGGTGGTAAAGCCGCCGCGAAACCATCCGCTCATCGTTCCACAGATCCTCGCACACCGACAACCCGATCGGCACATCCCCCACCCGCACCAGATGATTGTCCGCCGACGCCCCTCCCGGCTCAAAGTACCGCGTCTCATCAAACACATCATACGTCGGAAGCAACGTCTTGAAATGCCTCGCGATCACCTTCCCATCACGCAAAAACGCCACCGCATTGTGCAATGGCCGCCCCACCGGCTGCGGATTCCGATCCGCATACCCCACCACCACGTCTATTCCGCTCACCCGCGACGCAATCATCTCCACTGCCCGCAGATTGTCCTCCACAAACTGCGGCTTCAGCAGCAAATCCTTCGGCGGATACCCAATCAGCGCCAACTCCGGAAACACCACCAACTCCGCTCCCTCCCCCTTCGCCCGCTCCACAAACTCCAATATTCTCGCGCTATTCCTCCCAATATCGCCAACCGTCGGATTGATCTGCGCCAGTGCAACTCTCATCCAATTAGAGTATCCCCCCCAACCTCCCCGGTACAGTCCCCATCACCAAGCCCCCGATGCAGAAAGCCCCGGATGCAAATCCGCAGCTCTGCTTCCACAGGCTCAATGATCCGAACCCGCACGCCGATCCGCACCCGCACGCTGCATCGCCGCCATCAGATGCGCCCGCGCGCCCGCTAACTTCGCCTTCCCCACCACCGCCCCCTTCGGCCCCACACTCCGAACCACCGCCGCCTCCTTCTTTCCGGCCACATCCGCAGCCGCCTCCCGCGACCCCGCCTCTTCCACCGCCTGCACTCGCACCGGCTCCGCCACAACACCCCGTTCCACCGCCGCCACCACCGGCGGCGTCCGCTTCTGACGCTGACGCTGCTGCCTCAACATCCGCAACTCCTGCTCGTCCTTCAATGCCCACGTGTGATGCTGCCACACCCACGGAAACTCCGGCTGATGCTTCCGATACAACAGCCCCAGGTACCAGCAAAACAGGTGCATCAGGTACACGCCGCTCAACAGCATCGCATAGAAAAACGCCAGCGGGATCGGCAGCGCGATTGCCCCCCTCGGCCGCATTATCGTTATCGCATGCGCCGTCACCGCCGCTAGACTCACCGCGTAAACCCCCGCCGCCACCCCCCACAGCAACACCATCGGCAAATACTCCGCCCAACAGACCCGAATCACCCCGAGCACCCGGTCAGGCCGCATATTGAACACCGTCCCGCTCGTCGATGCCGTCAGATAAACCGCCGGAAACAGCAGCGTCCCCGCTCCGACCAACACCACGCTCAACAGGTAACTCGCCGCGTTCCCAGGACTCAGCACGAAGTACGCCGGCCCATAACAGATCATCAGCGATTGCGCCCCCGCCACAAACGGGTGCCACAAATCCTCCGACCAGCTCAGCCCCCGTCCCGGCCCCGGCAGCTCGTCCCGCTCCATCCGCCCAACATCATCAACCACATTCCCGTAATGCGCCACAACCATCATGAACACCAACACAGGCAACGGCGCGAGGACGAAGAAGCCCCCCCCCAACGGAATCAAAAAAAACTGGCTGAACAAATGCACCACATAAATCACCGCGATCACCGCGATGTTCGCCGGCATCAGCAACGCCAGCGGCACTGCCCACGCACGCACCCCGTCCGCGGTATACCCCGTCGCATAGCCGATCGCTGTCTGCGCCACCGGTATCGCCTCCGGCGCCGGCCCCTCCTCCTTCTTCAAAGGCATCGGCCGCACCAGATCCCCCGTCAATGGGTCATACTTCGGCACATTCGGCCGATCCGCATCCTCCTCTTTCAGCGGGATCTCCTCCACCCCCGAATCCATGATCGCCCGCGCCGTCGGCCGCAAATCGTATTCACTCCCCCCCTCGTCCGTCCGCCCCGGCAGGTAGGTCAGCTTGAAAACCTCGATCACCCGAGGATCATCCGCCCTCGGCGGCTCATCCATCTTATACGTGCCGTCCTCCTCCAGATTCGGCAAGTCATCGATGTGCGGAACATCCACGAGCAACTTGCATTCCGGGCACTGCTCGCTTCCGCCAATCTGATCTTCAGTAACCGAAAACCGATGACCACACTTGCACACAAAGTTGATCATGCGTCCACCGCCGTAGATTCCATGCTGCCACCAGACCCAACACCCCCACACCGGCCCCGGATCGCCGTTCGAGCGTGCTCGTCTCAATTATACGTCATCTTCCCCCTCTGAACAGCCAATTATCCCACCCACCCCCACCCCCGAAAGCCCGAAACGGGGACGCAGCTCTTTTCCAAGGCCCTTCCCCTGATGACAACTCCCCCAAAAAGCCCGACAATGCCCCCATGAGCAAACCCATGCGTCATCTCGCCCTTCTCACCGTCCTTCTTCTTCCGTCCATCCTCTTCGCCGCCCCCACCCTCCGACACCGCCTACGACATCAAAATCACCCTCGCCGACGGCGCCATCCTCCAAGGGGTCGATCTTGCCTGGCCACCCACCGAACCCGCCAAGAAAGACTCCGAACCTCTCGACGACGACGACCGCCAAGCCATCCAAGAGCTATTCGACGGCATCAAGGCCTTCGAAAACAAACGCAACATGCTCCTCCTGGCCGGCAACCACGACCGCGTCGTCATCCTCGCCGAACTCATCCGCGACACCGACTTCCACTCCGCTGTCGGCAACGAAATCATCTGGCGAATCGAGCTCTGGTACTTCAAAAACCAGCACGGCGGCTGGGAACGCGTCACCCAATCCAACAAAGTCCTCCGCCGCGAACGCTTCAAATCCCGCGACGACTACATCTCCGCCACCGCCAAACTCAAATACCTCCCCGCCCTGGGCGGCCTCCGCCTTAAAAAAGACGAATCCAAATCCCTCCCCCTGACCCCCGAAGATCTGGCTCCTCCGAGCAAATAATAGACAACTAGGGACCCCGCCAGTGCAAAAGTGCTGGCCGACCCAATCACCGGTCGTATATGATGGGGGCAATGGCCTTTAACCTTGATCGACTCCTGGAAACCGCTGTAAACCGGAACGCAACCGAGTCATGGCTTGTTACCGGCAGACCCCCAATGTTCCGCATTGAGCAGAGCTTTCAGCACGCACAGATTCCCCCGTTGACAACGGAAGACATCGAGGCGGTTCTTTCGTTCAAAACGGAGGGTATTCGTGAGCAGTACCGGCAGAACGGACTGGCGGATTTTCCGCTGACATACGGGGAGGACTATGCCGCCTTTCAGGTAACGGTGCTCAGAACCGCCGGCGGCTCTCTCGCGATCTTCCGTCTGGTCAAGAAGCCGACACTGTAACACGAATACCGGCGATGAAAACCGGGACGGGGACAATCCCGTTCGGCCCGGCGGTTGCTACGTGAGGGAAGGAGGCCGAGGCCGGCGCGCAGGGATGGCGGGAGTGGATTGGAGTTGCTCTGGCGCGAGAGATTGAAGTCCCCGACTTATTTCGGCGCAGCATCAACACCCACGACTCAGGCCGCTTAATCGGCCCGGCGTGTCACCCCTCGATTTTTTGCAGCTTGGCGATGTGTGCCTCCAGCTCATCTTCCTCCGCCCACCCGGTGAAGTAGAACCGGATCATCTCCACCGTTCGCAGAGTCGGCTTCTTGCCAGTCCACAACGCGATCAGCATGCACACGATGATCGCCAGGTACGCCTGAATCTCGATCCCGTTGGCCCGATGGCTCAGCAGGTGCCGGCACCCCAGCACGTGCTTGAAAAACCGGAAGAACAGCTCCACCGTCCATCTTTTCCGATAAATCAACGCGATCACTTCCGCCGCAACGTCCATCAGGTTCGTCGCAATCAGCAGGAACTGGCCCTGCTCCGGCCCGCCACGGCCCGTGTGCCCGCTCCGCTTCTGGTGCGGCGAGCACGCCGACAGCGGGCGGTCCTCGATCACCTCGTACACACTGTTGTCCCGGATGCGGCAGACAAACCACGAGTCGATGTCGATGATCGCCTGGAACAGCCGGAAGCAGGCATAGCCACGGTCTTTGACATAGACGCGATCCGGCAGCAGACGAGCCAGCAAGTTCTCGATTTCGCTCTCCCCCGCCGCCGTCAGGTCCATGTCCACCGGCACCCCCTTGAGCGGCTCGAAATGCGTATGCAGTTTGATGTCCCGTCCCGTCCAGGCCGAGCCCGCCAGCTTCGCCAACGCCGACAGTTCCGTGCCGTCCACCGCCGTCAGCTTCCCCGGCAGATCATCCAGCCGCGAATCGTGGGCCAGCGGGTTCAGTTGTGCCCCCAGCTCGGCGATGATCGGCTTGAGCAGCTCGGCGTCGAAGACGCTGCCGGTCTCCGAGAAGCTGCCCAAGCTGGTGGGGCAGACGCCCAGCTCCCGCCGCACCTTCCTCAGTTCGCTGGCCTGGAGCAGGCCGCGCATGCTGGTGACGATGGGGTTGAAGAAGAAGACCAGTTGCAGGGCGATGTACTGATCGAAGTGCAGGAGACGGTTGTGGGCCTTGTCGCGGGCGGTGGCGTGGTCGTGGAGGCGGTCCAACAGCGGCAGGAACTTCCGGAAGAACTTGAAGCCCTGAAGCGGATCGTCCGTGATCGGCTCGCGTCTGGCGCTCTTGGGTCGCCATCATGCGCAGGGGCCGGGGATGGCGCAATACGCAATCTTGCCAATTCCGTCTTCTCCCGCTTCGCGACCGGCCACGCAACCGCCGGGCCGAACGGGATTGGGACGGGGACGGTTTTCCCCCGCCGCAGCATTCTCCCTGATCCCCCTAAACCCCTCATTCCAGGCCCCCGCCGCCCTCCCCTCATCGCTTCCCAACCTGAACCCCGAACCCTGAACCCTGAACCCTCCCGAACAACCCCGAACATCCACCCAATTTCCCCCTTGACAGTCCCATAATGTTAGGGCATAATTACCCTAACTAAACACTACTGCAATAGCGAGGCCCACATGATCACGCTCCGCCAAATCGAACGCCTCTGGGATGCAAAAGATTACCGCCGTATGTTGAATCTCCTAATGGACATGCGCCCGGAAACATCCCTCCGCGCCACCCTCGCACTCGCCCGCCCCACTCCCGTCGCCGCCATGGCCATCATCCGCCTCGACGAGCTCAACCAATCCCACGCCCCCTTCTGTTCCCGCATGATCCGCGTCATCCTCGCCGCACAAGACCCCGATGGCGGCTTTGGCGATCCCATGACCACCGCCCTCTGTCTCCGCGCTCTCATGTGCTGCTGCGGCCTCGGCCCTGCAATCGACCACGCACTCCAATACCTCGCCGCCCTCCAACGCCCCGAAGGTCTCTGGCCAAAAGAACCCCTCCGCCGTATGCCCCCAGACCCCTACGTCTCCGCCTTCGTCCTCCATCAACTCGCGGATGACCACCGATTCGCCGAAACCATCCAGACCGATGGTGCTCTGGCTTGGTTCAGTGCCCATCAGGGCACACTCGACCCCGAAACCGCTCGCCTCTGCAGAAGCTTTTCGTTACGCCGAGGCCTCCGAAGGTGCAGCTCCTTGGCCAGTCTGACGAGCACTCTGTCGTAAGTCGGGGAAGATCCAGCCGGCGGCGGGAGGGCGAGCCTCAAACCGAGTCCGCCAACACCTGGCACACAGGGGTCGCCGCGAACCATCGGCTCGCTCGCAGCGACTCGCCCTCCCACGCATTCCCCCCCCCCACTCGCTTCCTTTTCCACCTCCCCATCTTCGCCGCCTCCGTGTTCCCCCTGCTGAGTAATCCGGTTTTCCTTCCACCGCCCCCTCCCCTTTTCTCCCAAAATAAAGAAGGGCGGCTGCCCGAAACCGCCCTCGCATCACCACAACCGCATATTCTGTTCTACTGCATGGAACCCGCCACCGGCCCAGCCGCAGGCACCACACTCCCCGTCCCCCTGTTGCTCGGCGCCTCCGGCAACTGCAACACCATGTTCAGCTTCAACGCCGACGGGTTCGGACCAATCACATCCTTGTTCAACTGATACAACTTGCTCACACTCACCGTCGATCCGTACAACCGTCGGCAAATCGTGTTCAGGTTGTCACCCGCCTGCACCCGATACTGTTTCCCCGGATCCACCGGCTGCGTCGTCGGCGACAATACCGCCGCCGCATTCGCCGGCACCACCTCGTCCTTCCCAGGAATCATCAGACACGACCCCGCTTGCAGCCGGCTCGCATCCACCTTCGGATTCGCTCTCGCCAGGTGCGGGAAGAAGTTCGCGCTGCCATACTCCGCCTTCGCGATCGACCACAGCGTATCCCCCGGCTTCACCACGTACATCCGTGCCGATCCCACCGGACGCGTTGTCGGAGGCTCCATCCTCGAAAAAGCATTCCGCCACGACGTCTCGCCCGTTCGCTCCCCACCCCGGGCCATGCCGCCAGTCACCCCGCCCGGAGTCACACTGTGCGAAATCAACTCGTTGCTCGCCCCACGGTCCAACGCCTGCCGCCAGTCCCACCCCCCCGTATTCGCCGCCGTCTCCGTGCCCACCCCTTCCGTTCCCGTGGGAGTTTGCGCAGAGCCGCTCACATTTCCCGTCAACCTGGACGTCCCCGACCCCACATCACCCGGCCGAATCGTCGGCCCGCCAATGGCAACGCTCTCGCTGCCAACCTTCGTCGTATCCACACCAATGCTCGTCTCGCCCTGCGCCGGCGAAGGAACCATGCCCTTCGCCGTCGTATCGCCCGACGCAGGCCCAACAGGCCCAACAGCCTGATCGGTCCTGCCCTTGTTGGCGCTACCCCCGGCGAAAAACAGCACATACACCAGCACCGCCCCAAACAGAATGCCACCAACCGCCAGACCCAGCTTCACGTCCTTGCGCATGGTAGGGACTCCTTTCCCACTGTAAATCACATCACTTATTATCGGTCTCACAAGCCCGCTTCAATGAGCCGCTCCGACGTTTCCTCGTCGCCGACCATCAACGGCCGCTTGCTCACTGCCCGGCACGCTGAAGCTTTCCAGCAATCGCCGGCTTCCGATCCGCCGCCGCGGCACCCGCTCGAACATCTTTCCCGCCCCACAACAAAATGGGCGCAGCGATAGCGATCGAACTATAGGTGCCTACTAATATGCCAATCAGCAACGCAAAAGTAAAGCCATGCAGCCCCGGACCGCCAAAAATATACATCACAAACACGGTCACAATCGTCGTGCCACCCGTGATCAGCGTCCGAGACAACGTCTGGTTGATCGAATCGTTGATGATCTCCCGGTTCACATACCCGAACTTCCCGCGATTCTCGCGAATACGGTCAAATACCACGATCGTATCCATCATCGAGTAACCCATCACCGTCAGCACCGCTGCCACCAGCGTCAGGTTCATCCGGAACGGCTCCAACAGCAGCACCTCACGCCCAAACCACGTCCCCGCCAATAGATGGCTCATTCCGATCGCGCCGATCACGAACAACACGTCGTGCAGCATCGCCACCACCGTCGCGCCGCCATACTTCATGTTCCCGAACCGCATCCAGATATACACCATCACCAACAGCAGCGACAACACCAACGCGTTGATCGCCGCCCACATCGTCCCGCTTGCCACCTGCGCATTGAAATTGCTCACCTTCGACAACTGCGCCGGCTTGTTCACCGCCTCCGTCACCAGCTTCCACATCGGCCGCGCCAGCACTTCCTGCCACTTGCCCTCATCCGGACTTTGACCAAGCCCCTCGTCCGATACGATCACCAGCGCCATCGTCGTCGCCTGCCTCGGATCCCCGGGCACCTGCACCGAAATCTCCCGGTAAGGCATGTTCGCTCGGTCCGGCTGCAACCTCGCCCGCTCGATCCGGTCCGTGATCTCCTTCACCGTCAGCGCAGGCTCCAACTGGTTCAACGGAATCACCACGCCCCCAGTATGCGACACGATCGCCGGCCTCGCCCACGGATACGCTACCGCCGCCTTTTCGTCCGCCACCCGCACCACATTGCTCTCACGCGCCTGCTCGAAGGCCGCCTCGAAACTGTCAAACTTCGACGGCACCTCCACGTCCAGCTTCCCCTGCAATGCGTCCATCAACGCCTTCCTCACCTGCGGCGAGTTCTGGTTCGGCGTCACGATCTCGTATTCCTTGCCCATCGACCCCCCCCCCACCGCAATCGCCTGAACACCCGGCAATTCCTTCTCAAACTGACGCTGCCCCACCCATCCCATCACCTGCTCACGAGTCGCCGGCGCTTTCAGCTCAAACTGCACGCTCGTCCCCGACACAAACTCGATGTCGTACATGTTCCGCCCCTGAACAAGATACATCGCCATACCCACCCCAAGCACGATCACGCTGAACACCACCGCAATCCATGCCTTGCCCAGCCAGTCAATGTTCGGCCTCAGCATATGGTCCCACTTCGGATACGTCAGCGGCAGACTCCCCAGCTTCTTGATCATCTGCTTCTCCAGCAGCATATCAAATATCGTCCGCGTCACGAACAGCGACGTGAACAAGCTGCTCGCAATGCCGATCAGCAGCGTCAAGCCAAAACCCTTCACTTCCTCGCTGCCGAAATAGTAGAGCACCAGCGACGTGATGATCGTGATCACGTTCGAGTCCAGAATCGCGCTCCACGCCCGGTCGTACGCATTCCGGATCGCCATCCGCACCGACAACCCGCGAAACTGCTCCTCACGCAATCGCTCGAAAATCAGCACGTTCGCGTCCACCGCCGAGCCTAATGTCAACACCAGACCCGCCAGCCCCGACAGCGTAAACGTCGCCCCGAACATCGCCAGCACGCCCACGATGATGACCATGTTCATCAACACCGCCAGCATCGCCACCGACCCCGCAAAGTAGTAGTACGACAGCAGGAAAACCGCCACCACCACCAACCCGACTATGCACGACATGAACCCCGCCTGAAGGTTGTCCTTACCCAGCGTCGGGCTCACAATCCGCTCGCTGATCGGCTCGTCCGCCAGCCGCGCCGGCAACGACCCCGCATTCAGCGTCCGGATCAGATACTTCAAATCCTGATCGCTGTAGCTCCCCGAAATCTGCCCGCTCTTGTGAATCTGCGACCGCAGGTTCGGCGCGCTGATCATCTTGTCGTCCAAGACAATCCCCAACGGCTTGCCGATGTTCCGCCCGCTCAAATCCCCGAACAGCACCGCCCCCTGATCGTCAAACTCAAAACCCACCACCCGCTGCGCCGTCTGCGGGTCGCGCTCCTCGTAGGCCCGGCTCAATCCCCACGCCCGAGCGTTCTCCCGGTGAACCATCGCCTCGTCCGGCGTCGTATACGCCAATATCCACTTCCGATCCCCATACGTCTCCAAATGATGCCCATGAAACTGGTCCGGACGATCCACCTCGTACCACCGCATCGTATCCCCAGCCTTGGGCAGTGGCCCGTCCGTCCGCAACCGGTCTGCCATGCTCTGCGTGATCTGCGCGTCCGTCACAGCAATATGGAACTCCAGCACGCCCGAGCCCCGCAACAGCCGCTTCAAATCCTCCGCATCATCCAACACCCCCTTGCTCTTGGCATACGCGTCAAACGCCCCCACAAAACCCGTGATCGCCTGCTGCTGCTTCGGAAATCCCGCCGCCTTCTTCAAAAACTGCCCAATCGTCTCCTCCCGCTCCTTCAGCTTCTTCGCCAACCCGGCCTTGTCCCCAGACCTCTGCAGCTTGTCGATCGACGACTGGAAAAACTCCAAGCGAGTCTGCAGCCGCGACACCGGCAGATTACTCTCGTCAATCTCCTTCTCCACCTCCGCAATATCATCCCGAGCGTCAACCTTCGCCTTCGGGTCGTTCGCCTTCTCCGCCTCCGCCAGACGCTGCATCCCCTTCTCCAGACGATCAAACATCCCCGCCCGCGCACCATTCCCCATCGACAACTGCTCAATCCGCTGCTTCCGCTGCCCTGCGTCCGGGTTCAACAACGCAGCCTTCACCTCCGCCACACGGATGTTCGTCCCCTCCAACTCCGCCTGCGCGCCCGCAAACGCCTTCCTCGCCGCGCGAGACGCATCCGACCCCACGCTCATCGGCATCTGGATCTCCAGCCGCGTCCCGCCCTGCGGCCGCCAAACCAGATTCCTCACCCCCTCCGGATCCACTCGCTTTTTCAGCGAATCCGCCACCTTCTGCGACAACTCCGAATCATTGCTCCCCGGCGGAGCCTTGATCTCATACAACAAACTCGTCCCGCCACTGATATCAATCCCAGGCTTCAAATTCAGCTTCTTCGACCACGGAATCTCAAAATTCAACAGCCTGCCCGGCGGCCAGAAAATCCCCAGCACCCCAACCAACACCACCAGACCAATCACCGTAAATCGACCAGCAAATTTATGTTCCATACCAGATTTCCCAATTCTCACAGGCTCGCCACAAAAACCCTCACCCGCCGCTCAGCCCTCCCCACTCCCTACTTCCCCGGCGACTTCTCTGCTTCAACGACCCGGTGAATCGCGCTCCTCACAAATCGCAGCTTCGTGTTCGAACTCTCGTCCACCTTCACCACCACCTCACCCTCCCTCGCCTCCACAACCGTCCCCAATATCCCCCCAATCGTCTGAATCCGGTCCCCACGCTTCAACTGGCCCAACATATCCTTCCGCTGCCGGTCCTGGTTCCGCTTCGACCGAATCACAAAAACATAAAATATCACCAGCACCACCACCATCAACCAGATGGGGTTCTGAAATAGCTGCGCCCACCACGGCGCCTCCCCCACAGGCTTCGTCGTCAACGGGCTCCCAGCCGCCACCATCTCTAACACGTTCCTCAAGTTCGCTCCTTTGTTTTTCGCCGGCCTCTGCCGTTTTCTCTCAAAACCACTCGCTCGAACCGACCGCCGCTCTCCTCACCGTTCACTGCCCCTTCTCAGCGCCTTCCCCAGAAGGCCCTAACCGGCTCCGCGGGTCCTCACGCCCAAACTCCTCAAACCGTCCAGCACCGATCGACCCGCGGATGTCCGACATCAGGCGTTGATAGAACCGCATATTATGCACAGAAACCAACACCGGTCCAAGCATCTCGCCCGCGAAAAAAAAGTGCCGGATCGCCCCACGACTAAAATTCCGACACGCATAACAATCGCACCCCTCCTCAATCGCTCCCCCATCCCGCTGAAACCGGCTGTTCCTCAGCCTCAACGCCCCACCGGCTGTAAATGCATACGCGTTCCGCCCGTTACGCGTCGGCAACACACAATCAAACAGATCCAGACCCTTCGCCACCGCCTCCACGATATCCCGCGGATACCCCACCCCCATCAAGTACCGCGGCTTCCGGTCCGGCAACAACCCCCCCGTAAACTCCAACACCCGCTTCATCCCCTCAAAACCCTCCCCCACCGCACACCCCCCTATCGCATACCCCGGCAAATCCATCCCCACCAACTCCGCCGCACACCTCGCCCTCAAATCCTCATGCACGCCTCCTTGTACGATCCCAAACAAAGATTGATCGTTCGCCCTCCCATGCGCCGCCACACATTCCTTCGCCCACCGCAGCGTCCGCTCCACCGCCTGCTCATGATACTCCCGCGGCGCCCCCCCCGGCGGACACTCGTCAAACGCCATGATAATGTCCGCCCCCAACTGATTCTGCACCTCCATACTCACCCGCGGCGTCAGCTTCACCACCGCCCCATCCACATGGCTCTTGAACACCACCCCCTCATCCGTAATCTGGTTCAAATCCGCCAACGAAAACACCTGAAACCCCCCACTATCCGTCAAGATAGGCCCCCCCCACCCCATAAACCGATGCAAATCCCCCAACTCCGCCACCACCCCCGCCCCAGGCCGGATCATCAAATGATACGTATTCGCCAACACAATCTGCGTCCCCGTGGCCTTCACATGATCCGGCAACACCCCCTTAATCGACCCCTGCGTCCCCACGGCCATAAACGCCGGCGTCAAAAACTCCCCATGCCGCGTCCGAACCCTCCCCACCCGCGCCCGCCCCTCCCGCCCGAGTATTTCAAACTCCAACGCCGCCGTCATCCGCACCTCATTCCCTCGTTAGGTCGGACACTCCCGTCCGACACGCGCCGCTGTACTCCGCCGTGCGTATCACGCCTCCCCCTCCCTCATCCCACCGCCAACTCCGCCTCCCACGTCGTCGACGCCATCCACCACAATATCCCCAACGGAACCAACCGCCCCAACAGCATCGCAGCCCCCAATATGTCCAACCCAGGCCCCACAATCATGATCACCTCGTGCGATAAACCCACATTCGACAACGCACTCACCGCCTCAAACAACAACCGGTCCGCCGCCACCTGCGGCACCGTCGCCAACAACAACATCAACACCACCACCGCCATCCCCACATAAACCCACAGCCACGTCGCCGCCACCGCAAACGACCGCCCAACCCCCTTCCCTCGCAACGCCCCCCCCACCCCCCTCACCAACTCCGCCACCGTCGTCGTCTTCAGCCCCCCCGCCGTCCCCGCGGAATTCCCCCCGATCATCATCGCCAATATCACAATCCACTGCATCCCCCGCGGCATGTCCTGCACAAACTGAAACGGAAACCCCGCCGTCCGACTATTCACCGCCCCCACCGAACTCGAACCCGCCAGTCCAATCACCTCCCGCCAACCCAGCCCCGTCCCCGCATCCAACCACTGCAACAAGAAACACAACACAAACACCCCCAGATACAACCCCGCCGTCATCACCACCACCACCCGCCCATGAACCGACAACCCCCGCCGCCCCTTCGCCACATCCCACATCTCCATCAGCACCGGCAACCCCAACCCCCCCACCACACTCAACGGCAGCACCACCCAATACGTCTGCCAACTCCCCAACCCCGGCAGCTTCCCAAAATACTGCCCGCTGTTCCCCAGCGCGCTCGCGCTCAGCATGAACGCTTCCATCGGCTCCTGCCCCGCCGCGATCAACGGGATCGCCCCCACCACCATCAACACCCCGCACACCCACCCCGCCCCCCGCGCCACCTGCCCATCCCCATACGGCAACCGCAATATCCTCACCACCGCCATCCCCCCCACAATCATCGCAAACAGCATCCCTAGGATCGTCAGCGTAAAAACAACGATCCTCCCCCCCACCGGATAGTTATTCGTCGCTATCGTCGACTGAAACCCCGTCAACGTGATCGCATTCACAATCGCAAACCGCGACCGATCCCGCGTCATATCCACACTCGCCCGCAGCGCCACCTCCGCAATCGGCATCATCAGCAAATACGCGCACACCATCCACGTAATCACCCCCGGCACACCCCCCTTCCCCGGCGCAGACCCCATCTCTCGCCCCCCATAATCCACCGGCCTATCCACCTTCTTCCCAGCCACAACCACCTCGCCAAGCCCTCAACCAATAACAAATAACTAATAACTAATAACAATTAACGACTACTTCTTATACACCGCCTCCGGATCAAACACCTTCTTCCCAACCACCTTCCACTGCGCCCCCGCCGGATCATACGCCCGGAAGAAGCAGCTCCGATACCCCTCATGGCACGCCGCCACCACCTGTTCCACCTTGAACAGCACCACATCCATATCGCAATCCGTGTAGAACTCCTTCACATGCTGAAAATGCCCGCTGCTCTCCCCCTTCAGCGCCAGTCTCCCCCGGCTTCGGCTATACGTATGCACCTTCCCCGTCTCCAGCGTCTTCTCCAGTGCCTCCCGGTTCATCCACGCCATCATCAGAATCTGCCCATTCTTCACATCCTGCACGATCACGGGGATCAACCCCTTCGAATCATACTTCAATGGGTCCAATTGTGAATTCATAGCCCCGATTCTTCCCACGCCCTCCCACCTTTGTCAAATCCCCCCTCGCCCCCTCGCCCCCTTACCCCCAACCCCTTACCCCTCTACAATGCCCGCCATGATCGTCGGCCACGGCATCGACATCGTTGAGACCGCCCGCATCTCCAAACTCCTGGAAGACCACGCCCAACGTTTCCTCGACCGCTGCTTCACACCCCTCGAACAACACTACTGCTCCAAAAACCCTAAACGCTACATCGAACATCTCGCCGGACGCTTCGCCGCAAAAGAAGCCGTCCTCAAAGTCCTCGGCACCGGCTGGCGCGGCGGCATCGCCTGGACCGACATCGAAATCCTCCCCGAACCCTCCGGACAACCCAAAATCCGACTCACCGGCGAATGCCTCCGCATCGCCAAACACCTCAACATCTCCACCTGGCACGTCTCCATCTCCCACATCGAAACCCACGCCACCGCCTCCGCCATCGGCCTCAGAGCAGAATAACCACGCTGCTCCCCCATTCATCATTCATCATTTCCCCACTACCGTCCCACACTCCGGACACCTCTCCGACTTCAGCATGAAAAGCAAATACCCGCATTGCACACACCTCGGCTCCTCAATCCGAATCTGAAACTTCAGATGGCACCGCGAACACTGCCCCGCCCCAACCCCCATCGCCTGCTTCTTCCCACACCCCGGACAAATCAGCGTCACTTCCTGAATCTCGCTCAGCACCGCCTTCTGCCCCACCCCCTTGTTCAGCCTCGCCAGCACCCCCAACGCCAGCACCCCGCACCCCCCCATAAACGCGCTCGCCCCCGCCAGCCGCATCAACTGATCCGAAGTATGCTTCCCAAACCACACCGCATCCACATCCACAAACACCGCCGTCAACGCCCCGCACACAATCGTCCCATATCGCACCCATGCCTGTCCCTCCTTCAGCGGACACATCATCACCACATTCGCCAACGCCACCACGCACGCAATACTCGTAATCACAGTAAACACCCCGCTCCCCTCATGCAGGTGCTTCCAGATCGCCACCACCGCAATCCCGCACCCCGCCACCGCCGCCAACACCCCCACCCATCGCCAGTGCCGCCGATCCCTCCCCACCCCGATCAAGCACCCCACCGCCAACGTCCCAAACCCCGCCAACGCACCCGCCGACCCCCACGTCTCCTCCCCCAACCAATACCGCTGCCAGCAGCATCCCACCTCCAACATCACCAGCACCACCCCCGACAGCCACAACCCCACCTGACCCGCCACCCTCGTCTCCGGCTCCACCATCAACCGCAACAACAACATCGCCGGCAACACCGTGATCGCAATGAACAACGCCGTAAACCCAAACCGCTCCTCCAAATCAAACCCCCACCAGTGATTCCCAAACCCCCACACCAGGGCCAACACCAGCAGATACTCCACCACCACCCCCCACATCCCCAGCACACCCGACCACCTCGACTTCTCCCCATCCACCAGCAGCGTCACCCCCATCATCAACCCCGCCCCCACCGCCGTCGCCACCGCCGTACCCACCACCCGCCAGATCACCTCCTCCGCCGCCACCAGGATCGCCACCGCCCCGCAAACCGCCGCCACCGACAGCGACCACAGCATGATCCGCAGCAATACCTTCCGAATCTCCATTGCAATCTCCCAAAAAGATACCCCTGCCACTATACGCCCCGCCCCCGCAACCAGCT
>JAPLNB010000181.1 GCA_026693085.1 Planctomycetota bacterium
TGCCGCATCCGTCACGGCCGGGGCGGCCGGATCAAAACCCCGAAGAACATCCAGATGGTCGGAAGTAGAAGTGGATCTAGATCCATTCATTGTCCCCGTGCGCGGGCAAGAAAAAGTCGAAGAAAAACCAGCAGTCTTCACAGACTGCACTATATGATGCTCCAGCTATGAGCCCAACTGCACCCGCAGGGGCTGGCGGAACTTCTCAATCACAAAATCCACCCCGCGCTGTTGCTGTAAAAAAACGCAAGGCGCATTGCGACCGGCGTGTCACCGCTCGGCCGCCAGCCGCCTGAACCGCGCCAGCGCCGTCAGCGGGAAATACAGCCGGTAGAGGTGATACTTCAAGTAGAACACCTGCGGGAAGCCTGTCCCGGTGTAGTAGTGCTCATCCCACGCCCCATCGGCCGCCTGGTTCTCCACCAGCCACGCAATCGCCTTCTTCACTGCCGGATCGTCCGCGTCTGCGCTCGCCATCAGCCCCATCGTGCCCCAGGCCGTCTGCGACGCCGTAGACTCGCCCTGTCCCTTCAGTGCCGCATCTGCGTAACTCTCGCACGACTCCCCAAAGCTCCCGTCGTTCTTCTGCACACTCCTCAGCCAATTTGCCGCCCGCTGCACATACGGCAGATCCATCCGCTCTCCGACCGCCTGCAGCCCCGTCAACACCTGCCATGTGCCGTAAACGTAATTCACCCCCCATCGCCCGAACCACGCTCCGTCCTTGTCCTGCTGCTGCTTCAGGAAGTCAACCGCCTTCCGTACCGCTGGATGCGTCGGCGCAATCCTGCAGTGCCCAAAACACTCCAACACCCGCCCCGTGATATCCGGACAGCTCGGGTCCTGCATCGCGTTGTGATCGGCAAACGGCACATGCTCCAGGATCGGCCGATCCTTGGTCTTATCAAACGCCGCCCAGCCGCCGTCGTCGTTCTGCAGCGCGAGCAGCCATTTCAGTCCGCGCCGGATCGCCGGCTCCGCTGCTTTTCCCCCGGCCCGCTTCATCGCCATCAGCACCATCGCCGTGTCATCGACATCCGGATAATGCGGATTCTCGAACTCGAAGAACCAGCCGGATGGTTCGACGTCCGGGCAACTCTTCATCCAATCCGACCCCACCCGGCACTCTTTGTCGAGCAGCCACTGCGTCGCCGTCGTCGCCGCCTCGTCTCCAGGCCCCACCCCTGCCTCGGCCAAGGCATGCAGCGCGATCCCTGTATCCCACACCGGCGAAAAACACGGCTGAATCCGAATCGAATCCCCTTCTTCGATAAACAAATCCCGCAACTGCCGATGGGCCTCGACGACCTTCGGATGATCGTCCGGGTACCCCAGCACCCGCATCACAACCAATATGTAAACCATCGGCGGGAAAATAGCGCCCAGCCCGTCCGACCCCTCCATGTGTTCCAGCAACCACTTCTCCGCCGCCTTGATCGCCATCTCCCGCGTCGGCGTCACGCTCGTCTTCTGATACAGCTTCAGCATCTGATCGACGACCAGAAAAAAATCCCGCCAACTCGTCGGCAACTTCAGTTTAAACCCCACCCGCGGATCGCCACCCGTAAACAGCTCCGCGATACCCTTTTCCTCCGGCAGCCTCCTCACCGGCCGATGCGAACTGACGATCGCCAGCGGCAAAATCATCGTCCGTGTCCACGCCGACACCGCGTATAGGCTGAAGTACATCCAGCTCGGCAGAAACACAATCTCCGGCGGAATGCTCGGACACGCGTCATAGCTGATCTGCCCCAACCCCGCCAGGAAGAAATTCGTGTAGCTATTGCACTGCTCCGCCCCGCCCAGCTTTCGGCAAACCTCCCTCGCCGCCACCATGTGCGGCGCATTCGGATCATCCCCCATCAGTTTCAGCGAGAAATAGGCCTTGACGGTCCCCGACAGATCCGCCTTGCCCCCTGGAAACAGGCCCCACCCTCCATCGGCCTGCTGCAGGCCGCGCAGGTAATTCGTGATCTTCGGCAGTTGCGGATCGTCCTCTTGGCACAGGATGAACTTCAACAGGATGTATTCGGACTCCAGAATGCTGTCGCCCTGGAGCTCGGCGAGCCAGTAACCTGCCGGATTCTGTTTCGCCAGAAGCGCTTGCTGAGCCTGCTCGATCGCTCTTTCTAAGGCTGGCTGTGTGCCCGAAACCCCGTCAGCGCCCGCTGTTGCAGGCGTCTGCGCTATGCTGGTGACCACCGGAGTCCGTCGAACCGAATTGCTGTCTGATGAAGTGCTACCCACTCTCACTGCTTCCTATTCCCAGTTAAGACTGTGCCTTATCATAGCAGAAACCATGGCGAGAGTGAGGCCCAATACCGTCACCCTCGTTAGCCCAACGCCCTCACCGGCGCCCCGTAAGCAGTCGCCACGGCCACTGCGGCTCCAAACCGTCCACCAAGAACCTTGCCCCGCTTCCATGGTTCTCCCCCAGCTTCTCCGCCACTCCTTCCGCTGCCAAATAGCCGCTGCGCACCGCTCCCTCCATCGTCGCCGGCCAATCCGTCCGCGTGTAATCCCCCGCCAGGAACAGGTTCCCGATTCCCCCCGGCGGGGGGGTTTGCATCGGCCGCCACCGATCCACCCCCGGCACCGGCGAAAACGTCGCCCGCTTCTCCACCACGACCAAACCCCGCTCCAGCTTCGCTTCCCGCGCTGCCGGCAGCAGTCGGTGAATCTGCGCCTCAAACGCCGCCAGGCATTCCTCCCTTGATCGATCCGCCCACTCCCTGGCCGCGCTGATTACGCCATGCAACACCCGACCCGCTCGATCTTTCCTGAAAACCCACTGCAATGGCCCCTCCAGCAACACCGCATGGCTCTGGGCCATCACTGGCCGGTCAAACCACAAATGCGCCCCCAGGATTGGCACGCTCTTTAACTTCTCCAACCCCCCAAATCGCTCATCACCCCTCGCCAACTCCGCCGGCAACCACTTGCTTACCATGTGATGATTCACCGCCAGCACATACACATCCCCAACGAGCACCTGCCCATCCGCCAACTCCACGCCACTCACGCCCGTTCCCGCAAACCGCAACCCCGCGACACGCACCCCGCACCGCACATCGCCACAGGGTGCATTCCGGTACAGCTCGCCTAGCGGACACACCGGCAGCCCCATCACATGCCCCGCCGCGTTCACCAGCATCGCTTCCTGAAACACCTGGATCGCATATTTCGCGCTGGCCTTCCGCGGCTCCTCATTCAGCGCCCCCCTCAGAACCGGATCGTAGAATCGGTCAATCAACCCCCCGTCCTGCCCGTATTCATTCAGCCAGGTGCCAAATTCCACATCCGCCAGTTCCTCGCGCCCCTTGCGACCCAGCCGAATCATTGCCATCATCGCCTGGACCAGTGCCCACCGCTGCTTCACGCTCAGCACGCCGAATCCCACCATCCCCGCCCCCAGATGCAACGGCGCCGGCAATCCCCCCATTCGCCACAGATCATGCTGTCCCCGCGCATCCCGGAAATGCACCGTTCGCTCCCACCGGATGCGATCCATCACCCCCATACGCTTGTAAAAATCCCGCAGATTCGTACAGCAGCCCAGCAGGAGGTGCTGGCAATTGTCCAACTCCTCTCCGCTCTGCGGATCGACAAACGAGCTGGCGCGTCCCCCCAGGCTCTTCCGCATCTCAACCAGAGTCACGCTGACCCCCGCCGACTCAAGCGCCACCGCTGCCGCCATCCCCGCCAATCCCCCGCCAATCACGATCGCCCGCCCCGCCGCGGTCATTTCGCTCTGCTGCTCTGGTCTGGTCAACGTCTGAGTCATCTTTCACAATCACCTTGCGCGCAGCGCCCGCCACCCGATCATCAGTTTCGAGAGCCACGACAGCGACACCCGCCTCCGCAGCACCACGCCGGGGTCCGCCGCGATCTTTTCCAATAGCCCGTGGTAAATCCGCGTCATCGCCACCAGTGCCGGCCGGCAGTCTTTCTCGATCCGCGCCTCCAACTGGGCCGACTTCCTGTAATACTCCTCCGCCCGTCCGATCTGAAACCGCATCATCTCCTCAAATGCCCCACCTCCCCGCCGCAAAACCTCATCCGTCACCCCCATCGCCGCCAACTCCTCTTGCGGCAGATACACGCGCCCCCGCACCCGATCCTCTGGCAGATCGCGCAAGATATTCGTCAACTGAAACGCCACCCCCCGATCCACCGCCAGCGCGACCGTCTCGTCCCCGCCCTCAAACCCCCAGATATAAACGCTCGCCACTCCCACCGTCCCCGCTACGCGTCGGCAGTACTCGTACAACTCCGCGAATGTCTGACAGCGGATCCCCTCCAAGTCCTGCCGCTGCCCTTCGATCGCATCATCAAACACGCTTCGCGGAACCCCATACTGCCGCACCATCTCGGCCAACGCCGCCCACACCGGATGACGGTCATCATCCGCCGACTCCCCATTCAATGCCGTATGCGTCTGCGCCTGCCATGCCTCCAACTCATCGACCCGCTGCCGCTGTGTCCGTCCACCACCTTCGTCCGCGATATCATCCACCAGCCGCATCCACGCGTACAGCGCAAACATCGCGGTCCGCTTCGGCTCCGGCACCAGCTTCATCGCATAGTAAAAATTTCTCGCCTCCGCGTGCGTCACCCGCTGGCAATAGTCTCGGGACCTCGCCAGAAGCGACGGATCGATCGCAGCCACTCCACTCATGCTCCGCCTCCCCCCGTCAGCCATCCCCGCACCGCCGCCGCCAGCGCCGCCGCCACCAGTCGCCCCTTCTGCCATCCCGACAGCGCCGGCCGCCGCGTCAGCGTATCATAGTCCTGCCTTCGAATTGCCTCCAAAACCGCCCGGCCTCCCATCCCATACAACGCAATGTGGGTCCGCGCCGACGACCGCAGCATCGGCAGCAATCCCTCCCCCTCGGCGAACATCGCCTCCGTCCGCTCAACCTCGAACCGTATCAGCCGCCGGTAGTTCTCATCGCAATGCCCCTCCACAAGCTGCCCCTCGCTCACGGCGAACTGGCGCATCGACTCCGCCGGGATGTAGATCCGATCCCGTTCCAGAATATCCCGCCGCACATCCTGCCAGAAGTTGGCGAGTTGCAACGCCGTGCACGTCTTGTCCGATAGCCTCTGCCGTTCGGCATCCCGGTACCCGCACAGGTACAGTGCCAGCCGCCCCACCGGATCGGCGCTCCGTCGGCAGTAGTCCACCACCTGCTCAAATGTTTCGTACCGACTCACCCGCTGGTCTTGCTGAAACGCATCAATCAGATGCAGGAATGGCTCGATCGGCAGCTCGTGCCTCTTAATAGTCCCCCCCAGCGCCATAAACACCGCCGTCTCCGCCCGCCCCGCATAGCACTCCCGTGTCTGCTGTTTGAACCGCTCGAGGTACTCCATCGCCCTTACGCGATCCGCCACCTCATCGCCCAGATCATCCGCAATCCGGCAGAATGCGTAGACATTGCAGAAATCTTGCCGCAGGCGCCTCGGCAGCAGCATCGACACCACCGAGAAGTTCTCATAATGCGTATGTGCCAGCCGCCGCGTGTATTCCAAGGCCTCCCGCTCGTCCGCTGCCGTCGCAAACGCCGCCTTTGCCGCCGCTTCCTCTCCGGTGCAGCCGCAACCCCCGTCTTCACAATTCGCCAAAACACCATCCATCGACACGACCTGCCTCGACTACCCCCAAAACCAGCCATACCATACCGCATCTTAACGAAAGATACGACAGCCCAATGCCCTGCAGTTCAGCTCGCCCGCATCCCCGTCGTCGCTCTTGGCCGCTCCCGCTGTTACCCTATGATGAGGCGAACTGATATGAAAATGGTGCTCGCCAATCCCCGCGGCTTCTGCGCCGGTGTCAACATGGCCATCGAGTGCGTCGAGCGCGTTCTCCGCCTCAAAGGCCCGCCCATTTACGTCTACCACGAAATCGTCCACAATCGCCACGTCGTGCAGCGCCTCAGCGAGCAGGGCGTCGTGTTTGTGAACTCGATCGACGATGTCCCCGTCGGCGGCACGCTCATCTACAGCGCCCACGGCGTCTCCCCCGAAGTCCGCCGCCAGGCCGGTGCCCGCAACCTCGTCCAAATCGACGCCACCTGCCCTCTGGTGATGAAAGTTCACTCCGAAGCCATCCGCTACGCCCGCGAAAAGCTCGCCATCGTCCTCATCGGCCATCGCGGCCACGACGAAGTCGTCGGCACCCTCGGCGAAGCCCCCGATTCCATCCACATCGTCGAAAACACCAGCGACGTCCAGAAACTCACCATCCCCGACGACCAACCCATCTCCTATCTCACCCAAACCACCCTCAGCCTTGACGACGCCGAAACCATCATCTCCGCCCTCAGGCAGAAATACCCCCGCATTCGCGGCCCGGTCAAAGAAGACATCTGCTACGCCACTACCAACCGCCAGATGGCCGTCCGCCAGCTCGCTGCCGAGTGCGACCTCGTCCTTGTCGTCGGCAGCCAGAACAGCTCCAACTCCCTGCGCCTCGCCGAAATCGCCCGCAACCGCGGCAAGCGCGCTTTCCTCATCGACGACGTCTCACACCTCGATCACTCCTGGTTCAATGGCGTCAACATCGTCCTGATCACCGCCGGCGCCAGCGCCCCCGAAGATCTCGTCCGCGAAATCGTCGATCTGCTCCAATCTCGATACCACGCCACCCTGGAAGAACGAATCGTCACCGAAGAAGATGTCCATTTCGAACTCCCCGCCTCCCTCCGCGCCCCCCGCCAGACCGCTGACAACTGACAACCTCCGCGCCCTCTGCGCCTGCGGTGAATTCGGTTACCATTCACCGCCATGACCCACCACACCCTCCCAACCCCCAGAACCGCCCACAGACTCCGCATCGCCATCCACCAGACAAACGGCTCCCCCGAAGCCCGCCTCTTCGAGTGTCGAATCGGCTGAGAGGGTCTGCCTTTCTTTGGCGGCGAACTTCCTCTCGGCTGAAATTTACACAACAATTCCTCCGCGGTGGCGTTATACGAATGTAGACACTTAATCTCGGCGTCCATTTATTCGGAGGACTGTTATGCGGCTTTCGACGATGTTTGGTGTGGCAGTGTTGGGCAGCCTGTTTGTGGCTGTGAACGTGATGGCGCAGGCGGCGGCGCAGGGTGGCGGCCAAGGCCGTGGCCCCGGCGCCGGCATGCAGCAGGATCCCTTCCAGCAGACGATTGCAGCGCTGGGCGACCTGAACCTGCGCCCGGACTTTAACCTCAGCAAAGAACAAAAAGAAAAGCTGCAGGCGGTTCGCGATGATGTGAAGAAAGCGGAAGACAAGTGGCGCGCGGACCATGCGGACGATCTGAAGAAGATCCAGGAAGAGACGCAGGCCGCTCGCGGCGACCAAGACAAGATGGGCGAGGTCATGACCAAACGCCGCGAACTCATGCAGACCCAGCCCAAGTCTGATGACGCGGCCAAGCAGGTCAAGGCCCTCTTGACCGAAGATCAGGCCAAGGCGCTCGAAAAACGAATCACCGAACGCCAGGCGGAGATGCGAGCCCGCATGGGCGGCATGGGCGGCATGGGCGGCCGCGGCGGCCGCGGCGCCCAAGGCGGCGGCGGCGCCGGACAATAAGGCCGGCCAGTCGGCTTCGGCAAATAGCACAAAGCAGCGGCCAGAGAGCCTCAGCCCTCTGGCCGCCCTCTTGCCTGATCTTCTCCACAGACCGCTGAGATTGCCTCCTGCCTGACGTGCCTCGATCGTGGGCTTTCCACCAAACAGACTGGCCCCGCCTGCCTTGCTGAACGGCGTCGCCCCCCACGCTATAATCCCCGACCAATGCCTGACCTGCGGGACCACCTCCAATCCCTCTTCGGCCTCGACGACTTCCGCCCCGCTCAACGCGAGGTCATCGAGGATGTCCTCGCTCGCCGCGATGTACTTTGCGTCATGCCCACCGGCGCCGGCAAAAGCCTGTGCTATCAACTCCCCGCCACCGTCCAACCCGGCCTCAGCATCGTTGTCTCCCCCCTGATCTCCCTTATGCAGGACCAGGTCCAACAACTCCGCGACCAGAACATCTCCGCCGCCCTGCTGAACAGCTCACTGCCCGCCTCCGCCCAACGCCACGTCATCGCCCAGCTCGAAGACGGCTTCCAAGGCCTCCTCTACGTCGCGCCTGAGCGCTTCTATGCCCCCAATTTCCAGCCCCTTCTCGACAGACTCCGCCCCAACCTCTTCGCCATCGATGAGGCCCATTGCATCAGCTCCTGGGGCCACGATTTCCGCCCCGAATACTCCCGCCTCGGCGAGGTCCGCCAGAAGCTCGGCTCGCCTCCCACCATCGCCCTCACCGCCACCGCCACCGAAGATGTCCGTGCCGACATCATCCGCCTGCTTGCCCTCGGCGACCCTCGCGTCTACATCACCGGCTTCGACCGCCCCAACCTCCGCTACGAGTGCCGCACCATCGCCAAGGTCGAAGCCAAAGACCAGGAGCTTCTTAAGCTCCTGGCCGACCTCCCCGGCTCCGGCATCATCTACTGCTCCACCCGCAAGAACGTCGATAAGCTCGCCGTTCTTCTCAAATCCGCCTTTCCCCAACGCCCCGTCTTCCCCTACCACGCCGGCTTCGACCAGGACACCCGCACTGACAACCAGGATGCCTTCATGCAAACCCCCAGCGCCGTCGCCGTCGCCACCAACGCCTTCGGCATGGGCATCAACAAGTCCGACGTCCGCTTTGTCATCCACTACAACATCCCCGGCACCCTCGAAGCGTACTACCAGGAAGCCGGCCGTGCCGGCCGTGATGGCCTGCCCTCCCGATGCATCGTCCTGTTCTCCTACCAGGACCGCTATACCCAGGAATACTTCATCGAACACATCGGGCAAGAGAACCCCGACCACCTCGACGACCAGCGTATCACCGAACTCCAGGACCACGCCCGCGCCAAGCTGGAAATGGTCATCCAATACGCCCGCACGCACCGCTGCCGCCGCCAGATGATCCTCGACTACTTCGAGGATGAATCCGAAGTCGCCAATTGCTGCTGCGACGTCTGCCGCCGCGAAAGCGGTAGGGGGATTGAGTCCGAGCAAACCATCATCCTCCCCGAACAACTCGTCACCCTCATCCGCAAGCTCCTCTCCGGCATCGCCCGCGTCAGCATCCGCGGCCAGTTCGGCGTCGCCACCGTCGCCGATGTCCTGGGCGGCGCCGAAAACGAGAAGGTCGAGCGCTGGCGCTTCGACCAGCTCTCCGTGTATGGCCTGCTCCACGCCCACCCCATCAAACGCATCGTCGCGATGCTCCACCGTGTCATGGAAGCCGGCCTGGCCATCCAGCGCGACCCCGACGGCGTCAAGTTCCGCCCCGTCATCGACCTGACCCCCTACGGCATCTCCGTCATGATAGGCGAGCAACCTCCGCCACCCATCCTCGCCGACCTGCTCGGCTTAGCGCTGAGATCCGATTCGCTAACCCCTCACGAACTGGGGAGCAATCCCCGGGGCTTGGGAACCAACCCCCAAGCCAGCCCCAAAGTCACGATCCTCCAGCCCGACGCCCCCCTTGACGCCGACGCCTCCGGCCGCTTTGAACGCCTTCGGCAGGTCCGGCTCGAACTGGCCCGCCAAAAGCAGCTTCCTGCTTACTGCATCTGCCACGACAGCAACAACCGGTAGAGCGGTTTGCACGTGCCTATGCCGCCCTAGCTGAGAGTATGCCGGCGGGTGTTCGGCCGGGTATGGCGGCGTTTGAGGAGAAGACGTTTGGGCCGGTGGGGGCGATGATTCGGGAGTTTGTGAGTATCAAAATAGTGTGGATGGGGAGGATTAGTAATTGGTTGTTGGCATCATTATAGATCACTGGTATTCGTTATTTGTTATTTGTTATTTGTTATTCGTTATTTGTTATTCGTTATTGGTTCGTTGTGGGGCTATTCGTTGGAGAAGCGGAAGGTGGTGACCTGGTGGTAGGTTTGGTTGGGGTTGAGGATGACGGTGGGGAATTGGGGCTTGTTGATGGAGTCGGGGGAGTGCTGGGTTTCGAGGCAGAGTCCGGCGTGGTTTTTGTATTGGGCGTCGGCGCGGCCTTTGGTGTTCATGCCGTTGGCGGTGTAGAGCATGACGGCGGGCTGGGTGGTGAGGACTTCCATGATTCGGCCGGACTTGGGGTCGCGGACGCGGGCGGCCAGTGCCAGTGAGCCGTCGGTGCTGTTCAGGACGTAGTTGTGGTCGTAGCCGGAGCCGACCTGGGCGATGCGTGAGCCGACGGGGGTGGGTTTGGTGAAATCGAGCGGGGTGTCTTTGACGGGTTTGATTTCGCCGGTGGGTATGAGTGCGGCGTCGGCGGCGGTGTAGTTGTCGGCGAAGAGGGTGAGTTGGTGGTCGAGGATGTCGCCAGTGCCGGCGAGGTTGAAGTAGGCGTGGTTGGTGAGGTTGACGATGGTGGGTTTGTCGGTGGTGGCTTTGTAGTCGATTCGCAGTTCGTTTTTGTTGGTGAGGGTGTAAGTGACGGTGACGGCGAGGTTGCCGGGGTAGCCTTCTTGCATGTCGGGCGAGGTGTAGGAGAAGGCGACGGCGGGTCCATCTGGGGATTGGACGGGTTGGGCGGAGAAGATGATTTTATCGAAGCCTTTTCGGCCGCCGTGGATGTGGTGGGGGCCGGCGTTTTTGGCGAGTTGGTATTCTTTACCGTTGAGGGTGAATTTGGCGTTTCCGATGCGGTTGGTGCAGCGGCCGACGACGGAGCCGGCGAGGGGGTTGCGGGTGAGGTAGGAGTTGAGGTCGTCGAAGCCGAGGGTGACGTCGGTGATTTGGTGGTTTTTGTCGGGGACTTTGAGGCTGGTGAGTGTGGCGCCATAGGTCATGATGGAGGCGGAGAGGCCGTTGGGGTTGGAGAGGGTGTAGAGTTCGATGGAGTCGCCGGCGGGGGTTTGGCCGAAGGTGGTCTTGGCGATGGGTTTGGGAGCGTCCTGGGCGAAGGCGGGGAGGCCGGTGAGGAGAAGGATTGCGAGCGTGTAGAGATGGAGGTGGTTCATTGAATGGCTCCTGTGATTGAAGGTGAGAGTATAGCGTGGCGGGTGGGGTTTGCACGCCCGGCGGACCCCCGCAAGCACCCCGAAAGACCCGCGGAAGTTCCGCGTTTTCTCCCCGCCGGGCGCCCTGAAACACCCCGTTGGCCCCCCTGGTTTGATTGGGAAAACGTGGCTGGGAGGCTGGGAATGGGGAAATTGGGTTCGTTTTGAAGCACAGATGCACAGAGATGAACACAGATAAGAGGGGGCGGATTGGGTTCGTTTTGTAATTTTGAGAGTGGGGGAGCCGGGGAGGACGCTGAGGGAGGAGAGGAGGCGGTGTTGAGGCACAGATGGGGCAGGGGGTTGAGGGGGTTGGGGAGGAATTGGGTTCGTTTTGTAGAGGGGCAGATGGCACTGAAGGCGAGGGGAGGATGGGCGAGTTGGGGTGGATGAGGCGGGGCGGAGGGGGGGTGGGGAAGGTGGGTTGATGGCGAGGTGAAGACGGACATGGTTTTCCCCCTTTCTTTCGGCTGCGATGCGGGTGGCGATGCCGTTCGCCCTCCTTCGAAGGTACTACGTCTGACGGAGGAGAATGTTGGGCAAAAAGCCGCCATTTTTCTGAGGGGGGGGGTTGGGTTGGGAACGGGAAGCAAGGATCGCGGGGTGCGCCGGCGTGAAAAAGAGGAGTGACCCCTTTTCTTCCCCCCTTTTCTTCCCCCTGTTGCTCATGGGCCCCTTAGATCGTCGCCACCAGCAGCGCCTCGCTCGCAATTTTTGCCGTGTGTTACGGCTTGTGCGTCAGCGCACTGAAGCAGCAGCGGCTGAATGATCTGGTGAATCTCGGCGATCGCCGCGCCGACGCTTGTCACGAGATGCACGGGGCCATGGCACGCCAAGCGGTCAAGTGACTTCTTCGGATCAGCCTTGCTGGTCCACAGGCCCACCACGGTGGGCAGCTCCGGGAATTTCACGTGGAGCCGCTTGCAGAGATATCGCGAGTGGGCCAGGGCGGCGGGTGGCAGCGCCGAGATGCACACAGTCCCCGCCTCATGCTCCTGAACCAACTCGAGCATCTCGGAGGCCAGAGACACCTGCGACGCGGCAATCGCTCTCTGCCCTTTGAGTTCCAGAAGCTGCGCGAGCATCAGCCCGACAATTTCGTCAGCCTCATTATGGGCCGGAAGGCACAGCACGATGACGGACGGCTCTTTGGAAATCGACGGAGTGACGCCGCTCGCCGGACTGTCGGGGTTCTTTTCGACTTCCGCGAGCGCAGCGGCGGCGTTGTCGGTTCTCTGCGCGTCTCCCAATTCTTCGATGAGGTCGCGCATCGCCTGGCGGATGAAGGTCTCGCGCTCGGTGTCGACCTGCCCGGTGTGACGATCCTTCTCTGCCATCGCCAGCGCGGGAATCATGACTTGGTCGTACACACACTCCAGTCCCTTTTCCTTCCGGTAGTCGTGGAGTAGTTCGCCGGCTTCTTCCTGGTCGAGGGTGAGAAGCCGCTGATACACGCGAAAGGAAGGCTCCAAGACCTGCTCGTCGCCGAGAATCACGTCCAGGAACCGGAGTTGCGGCACATACTTACCCAGCACGACCACGATAACTGTCAACGGGGTGGCGAGCAACAGTCCGATCGGCCCCCAAAGCCACGTCCAGAACACCGCGGACACGAGAATCGCCATGATCGACAAACCCGTGCTCGACCCGAAGAGCCACGGCTCGAGCAGGTTGATGATCACCAGCTCGATTACCACGTACATGCCCACCGTGGCCACAAAGACGCCGGCGCTGTTGAATATCGCCAGCGACAGAACTACCGGCACCGCCGCGGCGATAATCGGCCCCAGGTAGGGGACGAATCGCAGGACCGCCGCAAGCAACGCCCACAGGAGCACGTTGGGGAATCGGCCTTCGGCGGAGGACAGTCCGATGATCCAAAGCCCGATTCCGACGCAGATGCCATAGGTCGCGTTGATGGCCAACTGCATCAGCAGATAGCGGCTGATGCGTGTCGCGGCGTCGTCCAGCGCCTGCGTGGTCACGAGCAGCCGTCCGTGACCGACGAGCCGAATCACGCGGTCGCGCAGGTCCTTGCGGTGGTACAACATGAAGATCACAAGGACCACGATCAGGCCGCCCGTCGCCAGCGGACTCAGAAGCCGCCCAAGGTAATGTCCGACGATCTGCAGCGGCGAGGACGGCTCGGTGTATTCGCGGACCGGCAACGGGTTCTGCGGAGAAATCCGAGGCAGCGACGGCTCACCCGGGCGGCTATCGGGCGCCTGGACCAGAGGCGTAACGCCCGCTATCGTCGACGGCGCCGTGGAAGGCTGCGTCGCCGCCATGCTCTTCAGAGTCGCTTCCACGCCCCTCGCCGCTTTGGAGAAGCTTCCGGCGGCGGCACCCTGAAACCGTCGCAATTTGCTCTGTATGTTCACCCCGTAGTCGGGCAGCTTTTCCGCCACGTCTACAAACTGCCGCTCCACCGTCCAGCCGATCGTGCCGAGCACCGCCAGAGCCGTTCCTACGGCGATGAGGACGGCTGCGATCCGCCCCAATCGCCACCGTTCCAGCCGGGTTACCACCGGCGCCAGCAGGAACGCGAGCAAGATTGCGACCGCCAGCGGGATGAGCACCGCTTGAGCAAAATACAGTGCCGCGACCGTGGCAAAGAGCGTCGGCATCAAGCCGAGCTTCAGACCGGTTCCCATTTCCGACAATCTCGCCATGGTGCCTTACCGACGCCGGACCAACCCAGCGTCCAGAGCATTTCATCATCGTCGCAGAAGGAGGCCGATGAGCACTCCCACGCAGGCGGCGAGCAGAACCGTTCTGTGTGTCGGCGCTTCAGCTCGGTACTTCGCACGGGTCTTGGTTTTGTCCGATGTCTCTTTGGTTTGCAGTTCTTTCATCTAATCAATCTCCTCCGTCAGAATTCATGGGGCCATGGTCAGAATCCTCGCCTTTGGGCGGCTCTGAGGGCGGCTCAGTTGCGGCACTGTTGATCCGAGCCGCCGCATATCGGCCCGCGGCGTTGGCGAAGAGTCGAAGGACCGCGGACATTGCTCGAGACAGGTGTGCAGCGGCGGCGAGTTGCTTGGTGCTGGTCCCCAGTATCGCACCAGCGCCGGCGGCCACGCCGACCGATACAAAGGGTCTCCTCCGCACGGACGCCAGTGGATCGATCGCCGCCGCGGCGCGTATCAAGGCCAACTTGGCTTGCGCCAATGTGGGCGTTTCGGGTTCTGTGCTGCGTGACATCCATCACCTCAACAATCGCCTGGCATAGAGAATCGCGGCCAATGCCAACAGGAGCAACCCGGCGCCAAGCACCATGGCCGCTCCGGCGGGAGTCAGCGGCTCGGCGAGCATCCTATAAGAACCGAACAGGAGGAATCCTAGCCCGGTCACAACCAGCACGACGATGACGAAGCCGAGTCCGGCCGCGACGAGGAGGCGCGCCACTTGTCGCTTCAGCGCGCGACCTTCGGCCTCGATCAATTCGGTCGCCGCGACAAATAACCGCGCGAGAGATTCCACCGATTACCTCTTCGACAGGAGCTTCGCCAGAATGAACCCGATTCCAAACGCTATCGCAGTGCTCGCCAGCGGATTCTCTCCGATCTTCTGCCCGATCTGCTCAATCGAATCGACGCCGCGATCCTTGAACTCGCCAAGGCAATCCTTAACGTCGTCGACCGCGCTCGATGCGCGATCCTTCATAACGCCGGCGCCGTGCTTGCCAGTTTCGAGCGCGCGCCCGAGCAGCTTGGTTACGTCTTCCCGCATCTGGGCGAAACTGTTCTTAAGACCGTCCAGATCGCGGGATAATCGATCCCCGGCCTCGTCTTTTAGGTCACCAATGTCGTCACTGGTCTTTGACATGATTGTCTCCTATTCGTGGAAAAAGGTTACACGATTTGTAGGCGTTCACGGCCTTTCGGCCGGTCAGGGTCACCATGAGCCTGATGCGGATTAGAACACCTCCCCCCGCAAGACACAAGGCAATTCCCGCCAGAACTGCAGGCCTTCATGCGGTTGGTTCGATCAGTGTCCTGTCGGATTGGTCAGACCGGACAACGGGACGCGAAAAAGGGGCCTGTCCCCTTTCTTACCCCTGTCCCCTTTCTTACCAGAGGAGGTCGGAGGCGGGGAAGATGGGGCCGTCGGTGCAGGCTAGGCGGTAGCAGGAGTCTTTGCCGGGGAGGGGGGGCATGGCGGGGTCGGGTTTTTTGACGCGGATGATGCAGGATTGGCAGGTGCCCATGCCGCAGGCCATGGCGCGTTCGACGGAGATTTGGCAGGGGAGGTTGTGGGCGAGGGCGATGGCGGCGACGCGTTTCATCATGGGTTCCGGGCCACAGGTGTAGATAGTAGGGGACAGGGGAGAGGGGACAGGGGACAGGGGGAAGAAGTGGTCGAGATAGATTTCGAGGGCTTGGGTGACCAGGCCGTGGAAGGCGTAGGAGCCGTCGTCGGTGGTGATGACGGAGGGGATGTTGTATTGGGCGAGTTCGGCGATGTTGTAGAGGGGGGAGATGGAGTCGGAGGAGGGGGAGGGGGCGTCGGCGGTGATGGTGAGGGGGAGGAGGTCGCGATTGAGGGCGCCGGCGAAGAAGATGGCGCGGTGAGCGGTGAGCGAGGAGGCGAGGTAGAGCATGGGTGGGATTCCGACGCCGCCGGCGATATGGCCTCTCGGCGGGGAATCGAAATCGCCGACAATCTCGGATTAAACATTAAAGTTGTGGTTCTGGAGAAATATAAAGACCCTGACGAAGCGGCGCAA